>JAFTHD010000202.1 GCA_017457585.1 Bacillota bacterium
CTTTATTGGAGGGAATACGGCGGAGGTCTTTGGAGATTACGCCTCCGGTACCAATCACACGCTGCCGACCCTGGGCGCTGCCAGATATACGGGAGGCGTATGGGTAGGAACATTCATTAAGATTTGTACGTATCAGTCGATGAGCAGGGATGCGATGATGAACATTGCACCGCTTGTTTCGAGGCTTGCAAGGGGAGAGGGACTGATTGGCCACGCAAGGGCTGCAGAGATAAGAATGGAGAAGAATTCACAGTAACCGGAAGTGAAGGTCAGAGATGAATATCAAGCAGATTGCCGGGAAAGCGGGCGTTTCTGTCGCGACAGTATCGCGCGTCATAAACCATCCCGAGAACGTGGCAGAAGCAACCAGATTAAAAATACAGAAGGTCATGGAGGAAGAAGGCTATAAGCCTAACTGGTTCGCTCAGGGACTGAATTTCAACAGGACGAAGACCATAGGGCTGATCGTTCCTCACATCCTGAATCCCATGTACATGGAGATTGCAAAGGGTATCGAGGATGTGGCGCTTCAGAAGGGCTACATTACATTTATCGGAAACGGTGAGATGAATCCTCAGCATGAGAGAGATTACGTCGAGCAACTGGAATTGAGAAAGGTGGACGGAATCGTCATTATTTTCTCGGCTCTTGAATCCGTTGATATAAAGGAACTTGAGCAAAAGGGCATGCCTGTTGTTCTGATCGGAGCGAACAGTGATGTTCAGGAGTTTAACATGGTGAAGGTGGATGCTAAGATCGCTGCCGAAAACATGGTGAAGCACCTGCTGTCATGCGGTCACAGGCGCATTGCTTTCATTCAGGGAAATGACCCGAAAGCAGAAAATGAGGCTATGCTGGAGGGATACTGCAAGGCTTTGGGAGAAGCTGGAATAGAATTTGACATCGACCTTGTGATAAGAATGGACAACTCCATTGAAGGCGGATATCTGGGAGCCAAGAGGCTCATGTCGGGAGACAAACCGGATGTCATATACGCGGCCAACGATAATATCGCTTTTGGCGCGCTGGACGCAATGAAGGATGCAGGACTTAGAGTTCCCGAAGATATTGCACTTGCAGGATTTGGAAACTACAGAATGTCCAATATGGTAGAGCCGAAGCTGACTACATCGGATGTACCGTACCATAAGATGGGGGTATACGGCGCCAGGCTTCTTTTCGATATGATAGAGGCGTCTGATAGAGGCGAGGTCGAGACACAGACCATAACACTTCAGAGCAAGCTGAAGGTGAGGAAGTCATGCGGTCACAGTGAGAGAATAGGGGAGATGTTCTAATGTTGAAGACTAATTTTCTTGGGATAGAATTGAAGAATCCGGTAATCGTGGCAGCAGGTCCATGGAGCAGAGACGGCAGATCCCTCGTTAAGTCCATTGAGGCCGGTGCCGGTGCCGTTGTTACGGAAAGTGTCGTAAGCGATTCCCTTCCTGATATGAGACCGTATGTTGTAGGGAACGATAAGGGGACACAGAACATCAGGCTTTACAGCAACCTGCAGGTAGAGGACTGGGAGAAGGAAATCGCCATGGCGAAGAATGCCGGCGGCGTTGTAATCGGCAGCGTATCTGCTCAGACGCCTTCAGAAGTTGCATATATTTCGAGCAAACTTGAGAAGTATGGATGCGATGCAATAGAGATAAGCGTAGGTAACCCGTCAATGGAGGCTCTCGAAGTTATGGCCTCAAAAGCGGAGCTGGTCTACGATATTACGAAGGAAGTTGTTTCGTCAGTCAAGATTCCCGTAATGGCAAAATTGTCACAGAACACAACCAATATCTCAAAGGTTGCCAAAGCTGTAAAGGCAGCAGGAGGTACGGGAATATCTGCAATCAACGCTGTAAGAGGAATCCTTTCGGTTGATGTTGAGACAGCAAGACCTGCACTGAGCACGTACGGCGGAATTTCAGGCGAGTACATCAGACCGCTGGGACTGTCATCCGTTGCGACAATCGCGCAGTCGGTAGATATCCCTATCGTAGGCGTGGGAGGCATATCCTCGGCAACGAATGCGCTGGAGTATCTGATGCTTGGGGCGACCGCAGTTGAGGTGGGTTCTGCCGTGATGAAAGAAGGTTATGAGGTGATCACAAAGATCGTCTCGGATCTGGAGGACTGGGCGGAATCCCACGGTATGGGAAGCACAGGGGATATAAGCGGAAGAGC
>JAFTHD010000203.1 GCA_017457585.1 Bacillota bacterium
AAGAAGACCTTTGCCCGAAAGCATGACAACCTGCTCGTCTACTCGAAGACGAAGAACTACAAATTCCATCCTTTGCAGGAGAAGTCATACAACAGAGGCTTTAAGCCATACCGATTTAAGGGCGTGGAGGAATATCAGGATGACATAGGCTGGGACACGCTCGTGAACATGAAGGATGTGTGGCAGCTGGATATGGTGGGAAGAACGTCGGCTGAGAGAAGCGGCTACGCTACCCATAAGCCGGAGCGTCTCATCGAGAGGATCCTCATGTCCTGTTCGGATGAGGGGGAATTGTGTGGAGATTTTTATGCAGGGTCGGGGACGCTTGCGGCTGTCTGCAGCAGAATGAACAGACGCTGGTGCACCTGCGACAACAATCCAGCGGCCGTTGTCTGTCAGATGGACAGGCTCAAAAATGATGAGAAGGGATTCACCGTCATATCGGGTGAGCCATGGCCGGAAGGTCAGGTGAGCCTAAGTGGCGACATGGTATCGGGATACAGGGCAGACCTGACTGATGTGATGTGCAGCAGTGAGGAAGTCCTGGGCAGATACATGGAGGAAGATGGGCCTTGCTTTATCTGCATCACGAAGAGATGCGAGGCGGACGGCAGGAGAAGGATAAGCGGATACGATATACTTGGAAACAGGTTTGAACAGGAGATAGAATGAAGCTGGAACTCATAGCGACGGCAACCTTTGGGCTTGAAGCCGTGGTAAAGAGAGAGGTGCAGTCTCTCGGATACAAGATCATAAAGACGGAGGACGGCAAGGTCACCTACATGGGCGATGAGAGAGCCATCGTACGGTCAAACCTGTGGCTCAGGTCGGCTGACCGGGTGCTGCTCAAGATGGCGGAATTTCAGGCGGATACCTTCGAGGATCTGTACCAGCAGACCATGGCCCTTCCTTGGGAGGATCTCATTCCCATTGACGGCAAGTTCACCGTCACATGCACAACGGTAAAGTCGAAACTTCACTCGGAGCCTGCCGTGCAGAAAACAGCGAAAAAGGCCATCGTGGAGAAGCTCAGTGACTTTTACGGAATCGATGAATTCCCCGAGACGGGAGCAGAGTACACTGTCAAAGTGACGCTGCTGAAGGACAGGGCGACAGTAACGGTGGATACAAGCGGCGCAGGTCTTCACAAGAGGGGCTACAGAGTGCAGGACGTTGCGGCGCCTATCAAGGAAACCCTCGCCGCTGCCATGGTACAGCTCAGTTTTTGGAAAGAGGGAAGGATACTGGTCGACCCTTGCTGCGGCTCCGGAACGATACCCATTGAAGCTGCCATGATCGGAAGGAAAATTGCGCCGGGACTGGGAAGGGCGTTCGCATCGGAGCAGTGGGACTTCATAGATGAGAAGCTCTGGAAGGAAGAGCGGAAGCTGGCCTTCGGGAGCATCGATAACGATCGGGAGCTTACGATTTACGCTTCCGATATAAGCAGGAAAGCTGTGGAGGCTGCAAAGGCCAACGCAGAGGAAGCGGGCGTGGCAGACTCCATCGTCTTCAGGAAACTTGACGTGGCAGGGCTGAGACCGGACGGAAAGAACGGCATCATGATCACGAATCCACCGTATGGTGAGAGAATCGGAGACGAAGAGGCCATAGAGCACATCTACCAGGCACTTGGAAAGTTCTTTGCAGAGAACGAAGATTGGTCGCTTTTCATGATAACCACCGACAAGGAAGCGGAGAACAGAACTTTGGGAAGGCCTGCGGACAGGAGACGAAAGCTCTACAACGGGAGGCTGGAAGTGTGTTATTATCAGTTCCACGGCAAACGAGTGGATTTTAGCGGCTGAATGTGGTAGATTATAGGGTATCACATATAAGGAGAAAAAATATGGCAGTTGATTTAAGAGGTAAAAGTTTTCTGACGCTGATGGATTTCACGCCGGAAGAGATCAGATACATGCTCGATCTCGGACACAAGCTGAAGGCAAAGAAGAAGTCCGGTGAAATCGGAAATCTGCTGAGAGGCAAGAACGTTGTCCTCATGTTCGACAAGACATCGACGAGGACGAGATGTTCCTTTGAGGTGGCGTGCAAAGACGAGGGCGCAGGGGTTACCTTCCTCGATTCAAAGAGCTCCCAGGTGGGAAAGAAGGAGAGCATCGAGGACTCTGCAAGGATACTCGGAGGATTCTTTGACGGAATCGAATACAGAGGATACGAGCAAAAGGTCGTGGAGGATCTGGCGAAGTACTCGGGCGTTCCCGTATGGAACGGACTTACCGATGTGGATCATCCTACGCAGATTCTGGCCGACATGATGACCATAGAGGAGCACATAGATAAGCCGCTCAAAGATGTGAAGGTGGTCTTCTGTGGAGATATAAGAAACAACATGAGCTATGCCTGGATGTATGGCTGCGCCAAGATGGGAATGGACTTCGTGGCTTACGGACCTGACGTTCTGGCTGAGCAGATGGACGAAGACGTAATAGAGAAGGTAAACCGGGTTGCGCAGGAGACGGGAGCAACCATAACCATTTCATCGGATATCGGGTCCATCAAAGGTGCGGACGTAATCTACACGGACGTATGGGCTTCCATGGGGGAAGAGGATGAAATCCCTGAGCGGGTGAAGCTGCTCACTCCATACAAAGTGACTTCGGAACTTCTCGAAGCTACGGGAAATCCGGACGTGATATTCCTTCACTGCCTGCCTGCATTCCACGACTTCAACACGGTTATGGCGAAGACTCAGATGGAGCTGGGCTACGATATAAGGGAAGTGACCGATGAGGTGTTCAGAAGTGAGCACTCGAAGGTGTTCTGCGAAGCGGAAAACAGGATGCATTCCATTAAGGCTATCGTTGTAGCCACCATGGCGGATGAACTTGTGACGGTATAGTTTGAGACAACTTGGGTGATATTATGGAGATTGAATTAAAGTACAACATTCCTGATACGGAGACTGCGGATAAGATATGGCAAAACGAACTGTTCGCAGATCAAGAGGAGAGCGAATCGAGAGACGAGTTTTGCCTCGACGCAAGATATTACGATACGGACAATTTTGACCTTTCTGACAGGCAGATCGCATACCGGGTGCGCAAAGAGGGTTCCCGCTGGGTGGCAGCACTCAAGTGGAGCGGCACAAGCGAAGGCGCTCTTCACGAGAGGCAGGAGCTTAACGTGCCCGTATTTGACAGCGAGCCAGACATCTCTATCTTCTCGCAGAGCGAGCTGGGAGAGGAACTGGCGCAGGCTACGGCAGGCAGGAGCCTTTCGTGCATCGTCAAGTCACAGATTCACAGGAAGATATACAGGCTGGATACTGAGACGGGGCTGTTTGAAGTGAGCGTGGACTCGGGCAAGGTAATAACGCCAAAGGGTGAAGTGCCGATCTGCGAGCTTGAAATCGAGCTGTTCTCAGGGGAGACTGAGGAACTGCTCGAAATCGGTAAACAGTTCGAGGAAGCCTATGGACTGACGCCGTCCAACGCAAGCAAGTATGCCAGGGGCCTCTATCTCCTCCGCGGAGAGGTGTAGCCTTGATGACGGGAATCAGTCATCAGTCTTAATGCGGCTGCAGCCTCGATCCTCGTTTGTTTTGAGATGTGTATGAGAGGCATATAGAACCAACTGAATAATATGAATCGTGTTTAATCGTCATGCCGGGAGAAAATCTCCCGGTTTTTTATTGCAATGATGAGCGCATATCGACCTCGTAAAAAAAACACGGGCTATGTAGAAGCCGAATTTGCAGATGGGGTATTGACCTCGTTGTAACTGCAAGTTGTAAGTTAAGAAAGTGAGGAATGATATGTTACTTAAGACGATTAAGGAAGTATGCAGGTCATGCGGAGTAACTGAGGGAGCACTCAGATACTATGATGAGAAAAACATCGTCTCTCCGGTGATAAAGGAAGAGACGGGTCGCAAAAGGTGGCTGTACGATGAGGAAACCGTTGAGAAGATCAAGAGGGTAAAGCTGCTGCGGTACATAGGTCTGTCAGTTGATGAGATCGGAGTATCACTTTCCGACCGGGAGACACTTTCAGCCTCTTTGCAAAAACGTCTCAATGTACTCTTGGAAGAGAAGGTACATATTGAGACAGAGCTGGCCATATTGCAAACTCTTATGGCTGGCATTGGAATGAATTCGTTTTGTAGAGATAACTCGCTGAGCGAAAGTGACGCAGAGATATTGCAGGAAGTTATGGTTAAATTAATGAAGGAGTGTACAGAAGATGAAAAAAACTAAAAGGAGTATGCTGATACTGGGTATTATTGTTGGAGCATTTTTAGTCCTCTTAGGTGGATGTGGAAGCGGTGATGATAATTCTTATGACTGGCCGGATACTGAGTTTGCAAATATGATACCGGAGCCGGAAGGAAAGATTACATCATTGACATTTACAGACGGAGAAAACCTCTATGCAGATGTTGACTGCAGTCTTGAGCAATACAAGAAATATGTCGAGGACTGTAAGGAAGCTGGTTATACGGAAGATCAAGATATTAGCCAGAGCGGTGACTGGTACACCTATGAAGCCAATAACAAAGAAGGGTACTCATTATCAATCAGTTATTATGATGATATGACGATAGACTTCAGTGTCGGTTCGAGTAAAGAAAATGCAAAAGAGAAGAAAACAGAAGAAACAACAAAGGCTGAGGATAGTGTGAATGAAAATAGCATTTCATCAGATTTCAAAGAAACGATGGATAGCTATGAGGAGTTTATGGATGGATATATTGCATTTATGGAAAAGTACGAGGACAGTGATGACACAATTGGCATGATGAGCGACTATGCGGACATGATGACTAAATACACCGAGTATATGGAAAAAATAGATGGAATTGATGAAGGGTCGTTATCAGACGCTGAATTGAATTACTACCTTGAAGTCACAAGCCGCGTGACAAAGAAATTGTCAGAAGCATCGTTTTAATCA
>JAFTHD010000204.1 GCA_017457585.1 Bacillota bacterium
CCGATGGAAGCGCCCATGCAAAGGCAGGTGTCCATTGCTGCCGTAGGAGGCAGTGCAGCCAGCGTATAGCAGCCGATATCGCCCATGACGTTCAGCTTCAGCTTGCTCAATATGTGGAAGAGTCCTCTGTGAGGGCAGCCTGCGCAAAGAAGCGGCGGTCTTCCCGGCGCGTCCGTAATCTCAGCGGTCTGTGCCAGTTCTCTTCCAAATGCAGCCCTGATCATGTTGGCGCTGTATTCTCCCTGAATGGTGAACATGTCCTTGCCGCCGGCGAACTCTATGCCTTCAGCCTTGAGCTGCTCTTCGAAGAACGGGTCGCCTTCCTCTATCATGTAGAGCTTGTCCACCTTCTCTGCGAACTCCTTTATCAGCTTCTTCGGAAGCGGATTGATGAGTCCCAGCTTCAGTATGCTGGCCTCAGGAATCGCATCCTTCACGTACTGATAGCAGATGCCGCTTGTGATAATGCCGATCTTTGGATCGTTCATCTCGATTCTGTTTATCTCGATTCCCTCCGCCTTAAGGGAACTTCCGTCCTCTTCTATCTGTGCCAGTCTCTTCTCCTGGGCAACGTGAAGCTTGATCGCCATTGCAGGCATGGCGACTCTCTTCTGGAAGTCCTTTTCATAAGGGATGATTTCACGCTCTGTTCTTTCGCCTACGTTCACGATACCTCTTGAATGAGAGATTCTCGTGTTCGATCTGATGAGCACCACCGTGTCATACTTTTCGCTCATGTCGAAGGCCAGCTTCATGAAATCTTTGCACTCCTGTGCGTTAGCCGGCTCAAGAACGGGAACGCCTGCACTCCTGCCGTGGTATCTGGAGTCCTGCTCGTTCTGGCTAGAATGGCATCCGTTATCGTCCGCCACCAGAACTACGCATCCGCCCGATACGCCTGTATATGCTGCTGTGTAAAAAGGGTCTGCGGCTACGTTCAGTCCCACGTGCTTCATGCACGAAAGAGCGCGCGCTCCGCCGACGGACGCGCCAATCGCCACTTCAACGCCCACCTTTTCGTTCGGCGCCCACTCCACGTGGACTTCCTTTGTCTTTGCAAGAGTCTCCGTAACCTCGGTACTCGGCGTACCAGGATAGGACGATACAACTTTGACCCCTGCTTCATAGGCACCTCTGGCGAAAGCCTCGTTACCCAGCAGTATCAGTTTGTCCATTGTCTAACTACCTTCCTCATATTTTTAGTCTTACCAATAAACTATAACATAAAACCTTGTGATTTGACACACAAACCTTTATAATTAAAGGGAATCGGCACCTTGAAAGGATGTCGGTATTTCAGATTATAAAGGAGAAATATGTTATGAGTAGGTATTTCCAGCCGGAAATCGAGACCATGCCGATTCCTGAAATCAGAAAAATTCAGAGCCAGAAGCTTGTGAAACAGATTCAGCATGTGTACGAGAACTGTAAGCCTTATCGAAAGAAGATGGACGAAGCAGGTGTAACGCCTGACGATATCAAGGGTTACGACGATCTCCCTAAGCTGCCTTTCATTACGAAGGACGACCTGAAGGACGAGTACCCTTACGGCTACGTATCAGTACCTATGGAAGAGTGCGTTCGTATCCAGTCAACAAGCGGCACTACTGGCAGGAGAGTTGTTGCATTCTACACCCAGGATGATATCGACATCTGGGACACTTGCTGCGCAAGAGCTATCGTAGAAGCTGGCGGAACTAAGGAAGACGTTGTTCACGTATCCTACGGCTACGGCCTTTTCACAGGCGGTCCCGGGCTCAACGGCGGTTCCCATATGCTGGGTTCGCTGACGATTCCGATGTCATCGGGAAACAACGACAGGCAGCTTCAGTTCATGGAAGACCTGGGTTCAACGATCCTCTGCTGCACCCCTTCATACGCAGCTTACCTGGGCGAGACCATCAAGAAGCGCGGCCTCAAGGACAAGATCAAGCTTAAGGCCGGTATCTTCGGCGCAGAGCCTTGGACTGAGGAGATGAGAAGGGATATCGAGGACATGCTGGGAATCAAAGCATACGATATCTACGGCCTCACTGAGATTTGCGGCCCTGGCGTAAGTTCAGAGTGCGAAGCGCAGGCAGGAATGCACATATGGGAAGACTATTTCATTCCTGAAATCATCAACCCTGAGACGGGTGAGGTTCTCCCTGACGGTGAGATCGGCGAGCTGGTATTCACGTGTCTGGACAAGAAGGCATTCCCTCTCGTAAGATACAGAACGAGAGACCTTTGCTACCTGATCAGAGAAAAGTGCTCCTGCGGACGTACACACGTAAGAATGCACAAGCCGATGGGCAGAAGCGATGACATGATGGTAGTCAAGGGCGTCAATGTATGGCCTTCACAGATTGAGACAGTTCTCATGCAGCAGGGCTATCAGGCAAACTACCAGATCGTGGTAGACAGAGTTGGAACTACTGACTCCATCGAGGTTCAGGTAGAGCTTACTCCTGAGATGGCAGAGGCAAACGATATTCCTAACTACGAAAGAGAGGCTAAGATCGTAGCCGGACTCAAGTCAATGCTGGGCATCAAGGTTGCCGTACAGGTTGTTGCTCCTGACACGATTCCAAGGTCAGAGGGTAAGGCAAGGAGAGTCATCGACAAGAGAGATCTCTACGAGAAATAGATCAATATTGAAGTATAGTGTGAGAGGGCTGCTCTTGTGGCCCTCTCAAATATTTTGGAGGGTGCAATATGCAGGATAAAAAGAGCGTCATCGATTACGTTACCGATATTCCGGAATTCCCTGAACCGGGAATCATTTTTCACGATATCACAAGCGTCCTCAGCGATCCTGATGGACTGAAACTTGCCATCGACGAGATGCAGGCAAAGCTTGAGGACACCGACTTCGATGCAATCGTCGGTCTGGAGTCGAGAGGCTTCATCATGGGCACGCCGATCGCATACAACATGCATAAGCCGTTCATACTCATCCGCAAGAAGGGCAAGCTGCCGCGCAAAACGGTGAGCGCAGACTACGATCTGGAGTACGGCTCCGCGGAGATCGAAATGCACGAAGAGGATCTTAAGCCGGGCTCAAAGGTTGTCATCGTGGACGACCTGATTGCCACCGGCGGAACGCTCAAAGCCGCTGCACAGCTTTGTGAAAAGGTGGGCGCGACCGTCGTTAAGATGGTTTGTCTGCTGGAGCTTAAAGGCCTGGACGGCCGCAAAGTTCTTGAAGGTTACGATGTCGACACCGTCGTTCAGTACGAAGGCAAATAGACGGCATACCGGTAACATATTGTAGTTATTGTTAGAGGAACAAGGAGGAAAGGAAAATTGGAAAAACTGTTCAGACTCCAGGAGAATAACACCACGGTGAAGACAGAAATCGGAGCCGGAGTCACTACCTTTATGACTATGGCGTATATCCTGGCAGTAAACCCTAACATCTTGGGTGCCTCCGGCATGGATACGACCGCAGTTCTGATCGCAACTGCTCTTGCGTCCTGCATAGGTACCTTCTGTATGGCATTTCTTGCAAACATGCCGTTCGCACTGTCGGCTGGCATGGGGCTGAATGCTTACTTCGCCTATACGGTCGTTCTCGGCCAGGGCGTTTCATGGCAGACTGCTCTGATGGCAGTATTCATCGAAGGTATCATCTTCATACTGCTGACCCTGACGAACGTTCGTGAGGCGATTTTCAACGCGATCCCTATCAACATGAAGACGGCGGTATCCGTTGGTATCGGTATATTTATCGCATTCATCGGACTTCAGAACGCAGGCCTAGCAGTTGACTCAGAAACCCTGGTTACCATCACCAACTTTACGGAGAACTTCCACACGGCAGGAATCCAGGCTCTGCTTGCAATGATCGGTCTCTTTGTAATCGCTATCCTCTATATCAAGAATATAAGAGGCTCGAGTCTGATCGGTATCATCGTAACATGGCTTCTGGGAATCTTCTGTCAGCTTACCGGCATCTACCAGGTTGATGTTGAAAACGGCTTCTATTCACTGCTTCCTGCAGGAATCATCAGCTTTGACTTCTCCGCTCTGGGACAGACTTTCGGACAGTGCTTCCACGCTGACTTCAGCACAGTAAGCGTATTCAACTTCATCGTTATCGTCTTCTCCTTCATGTTCGTCGACATTTTCGATACCATCGGAACCCTCATCGGCGTAAGTTCAAAGGCTGACATGCTGGATGAAAACGGTCACCTGCCTGCAATCAAGCCGTCGCTTCTCTCGGACGCTATCGGCACATCAGCAGGTGCAATCCTCGGTACATCAACAACGACTACTTTCGTTGAGTCAGCGTCAGGCGTTGCTGCTGGCGGCAGAACAGGTCTCACTTCCCTTACGACGGGCTGCCTGTTCCTGCTCTCCATCATCTTCGCACCGCTGTTCACTTCCATTCCATCATTTGCTACGGCACCGGCTCTGCTTATGGTAGGATTCCTCATGTTCGAAGGAATCACGAAGCTGAACTTCAACAAGATCGATATAACAGATGCAATCCCTTGTTACCTCTGCATTATCGCAATGCCACTGTTCTACAGCATCTCAGAGGGTATCTCCATCGGCTGCATCTCATACGTGATCATCAAGCTGGCTTGCGGAAAGTCCAAGGAAATCACACCGCTCATGTACGTGCTGGCAGTGCTGTTTATCCTGAAGTACATCTTCCTGTAAGGCTTCGCTTCAATAGCTTGAACAAAACTGATTGTGGCTTAAATAAACAATTAGGTTGTCGAAAAAAATAGCAGAGGGCTTCGCATAACGCGTGGCCCTCTTTTAGCGTCCAGATATATACGACTTTAGTGTGGTATTCTTGCAGATGTATCGTAAGCGGTAAACCACCCGTGCATGGCAGTCATAGTCATACTTTGAGATAATGAGTTCAGTAGCTTGAAAAACTTCGTCTAAGTTTTTCACAGTTGCTGAACTTTTTTCACAGTAGGGAGGCAGTCGCGATGAATGTAA
>JAFTHD010000205.1 GCA_017457585.1 Bacillota bacterium
GTGAGCGGAAGTTTAAGAAGGCTCTGTTTATCGCAAAGCTTGCGGGTACGATCATATCCCTTGCAGTTCTCATCACGGTAATCATAGGAATCTCCTGGATGATCATCCCGGGTCTCTACGAGAGTATCGTAAACATCGTGGACATGCTGCCATCCAGCAAACAGGTGATAATCGACTGGATAGACGCGAAACTGAGCAACTTCCCGATTGCCGAAATCAAAATATCCCAGTACATAAACGACAGTACCGATAATCTGATTAAGTTTGCAACCGAGTACTTCCTGCCTCATTACACGACCATTGCAATGGGGATTTCATCTGGAATCATAGGCGCCGTAAACCTTATGAAGAACGTGCTTATCGGCATAATCGTAAGCGTGTACTTCCTGAACAGCAAGGACATATTTGCAGCCCAGATCAAGAAGGGGCTCTTCGCGATTTTTAAGGAAAAGACTGCTGAAGGCATTCTGGACTTCGGTAAGTACACCAACAAGTCCTTCGGCGGATTCATCAGCGGCAAGATTATAGATTCT
This sequence comes from Bacillota bacterium, assembly GCA_017457585.1. The sequence goes on from JAFTHD010000205.1 coordinate 534, forward strand.
GCGATCATCGGCGTTATCTGCTTCGTGTGCATGAGCGTGCTCGGCTGGGAGTACAGCCTGCTCATAAGCTGCATCATAGGCATTACCAACGTAATCCCGTTCTTCGGGCCGTTTATCGGGGCGATCCCATCCGCTCTGCTTCTGCTCATGGTTACGCCGATTCACGCCCTCTACTTCATAATCTTCGTGGTTCTGCTCCAGCAGTTTGATGGAAACATTCTGGGACCGAAGATCCTCGGAGAGAGCACGGGACTGTCCAGCTTCTGGGTACTGTTCTCCGTGCTGGTAGGCGGCGGACTCTTTGGCGTAGTCGGAATGATTGTAGCAATCCCAATCTGCGCTGTCATTTTCTACTACGCTACCAACTTCGTAAACGGCAGATTGGAGAAGAAAGGTTTCTCATCATCTCTCGTGGACTACAAGATTGATTCCTACAGGACGGTGGACAGAGCACCTGTGGAGCACAAGGGATTGATGAAGCTCATTGATAAGCAGAAAAAGGCCAATAAGATCAAAAAAGTAAACCTTGAAAGGCAGGAAAAGCAGGCAAGGAGAGCGGAGAACACATCAGACAATCAGGAAAAGGACAATCGCAAGGATTATGAATAGAGACATCATAGTAAAACTTGAAGAGTTAGCAGGAAAAGACGCCGTAAAGCAGGATGCGGATATGGCTGAATACACCTCATTTCGAGCAGGCGGAAAGGCCGCCGTTCTCGTTGAACCGGATTCAGTCAGCAGCTTACGCGATATTCTGAGGCTTCTTCATCGTGAGAAACATGAACATTTCGTGCTGGGTAACGGTACAAACGTGCTCTTTAAGGACGGCGGATACGACGGGGTCGTGGTGAGAATCGGCAAACCTTTTGAGCACATTAGGACCGAAGGCGTGAGGCTGATTTGCGGAAGCGGAGCACTTCTTGCGTCTGTATCAAAGGAAGCCCTCGCAAAAGGTCTTACGGGGCTTGAATTCGCCTCGGGAATTCCAGGATCAGTGGGCGGTGCTGTCTTTATGAACGCAGGCGCCTACGGCGGAGAAATAAAGGACGTGCTTGTCAGCGCGAGAATGATTTCAAGAGATGGCGAGAGGGAGTATACTCTATCCGCCGAAGAATTGGATCTAAGCTATAGGCACAGCATACTCCACGAAACGGGCGACATCGTTGTTGAAGCCGAGTTCAAACTTGCAGAGGGAGACAGGGATGCCATCAAGGCGGAGATGGCGGAGCTTACGAAGAAGCGAAACGCCAAGCAGCCTGTCCAGTATCCGAGCGCCGGAAGCACCTTTAAGAGACCGGAAGGGTACTTTGCAGGTAAGCTGATTCAGGACGCAGGGTGCAAAGGGCTGCAGGTAGGCGGTGCGCAGGTGTCGGAGCTGCACAGCGGTTTTGTGATCAACAAGGGCGGTGCGACGGCAAGCGATATCCTCCAGCTCATGGAGATTGTGCAGGCAAAAGTTTTGAATGATTTCGGTGTCATGCTTGAACCGGAGGTAAGAATCATTGGATAAGGAATATATCGAAAGCATCGTAGACAGGTATGAACTTGTCTACGATTTACATACGCATACAACGTACTCACACGGGAAGGGATCCGTTGAGGACAACGTAAGAGAAGCATTTAACAAGGGGCTAAAGTATATCGCGATAAGCGATCATGGCCCGGGACATCTCACCTACGGTGTGAACAGGGACGACTTTGTGAACATGAGAAACGACATCGAGAAGATGAACGTCAAGTACCCTAAGCTGGAAGTGAAGATGAGCGTGGAGGCGAACACCCTCAAAAAACCTCCGTATCTCGATATAAGACCGGAGGAGTTCGAGGAGTTCGACTTCGTGATAGCCGGATACCATTTTGGCGTGTTTGGCGGAAACATGGTAAGAAACTGGCTCTGGAGCAAGGGTATTAAACTGGGAGAAAAGTCTCTCAGAGCTTCCAATACCAAGATGGTGGTGGACTGCCTGAGGAATAACGACATCGCAATTCTCACCCATCCGGGGGACAAGGGACCCTTTGATCTTGAAGAGATTGCAAAGGTATGCGTTGAGACGGATACGCTCATGGAGATAAATACCTGGCATGGTCACCTGACAGAGGAGGAACTGAGACTGGTGTCCCAGAACCAGGACGTGAAATTCATCATAAGCAGCGATGCGCACACGCCGAACAGAGTGGCCGATTATAAAGACGGCGTCAGGAGAGCCATAAGAGCAGGTGTGGATCTGAGCAGAATCGTAAACATCAGAGAGGTGAAGGAGTAATGAAGGTTCTCATAGTTACAGGATTATCGGGGGCAGGTAAATCATCGGCCATAGATTGTCTTGAGGACATGGGCTTTTACTGTATCGAAAACATTCCGCCGGCACTGATAAGGAGTTTTATATCTCTGGGCGGCGTAGGAAACGGAATAGACAGAGCTGCGTTCACCGTTGACGTTCGCGGCGGGAGCTTTTCTCGGATCTTTCAGACGTTCTGAGGGAAATGAGAAACGAAGGAATAGACTACCGGATACTCTATCTTGAGGCATCGGACAGAGCGCTCATCAGGAGATACAGCGAGACGAGGAGAACCCATCCTCTTGCAGACGGCGGTCCGGCCATCAACGGAATCAGACGTGAGCGGGAAATGATGGAGATGCTCCGAAAGGACGCAGATTTCGTCATAGACACATCAAATCTCAAGGCAGCCCAGCTTTGGGAGGAAGTAAAGCACCTGACAGAGGGCGTGGAGACGGAAAGCAGCTTCATGATCAACATCATGTCCTTCGGATACAAGAAAGGCATCCCTGTTGCAGGGGAGCTGGTATTCGACATGAGATTTATTCCGAATCCCTATTACGTGAAATCTTTGCGCCATCTCACCGGAAACAACAAGAAGATACAGAACTTCGTCTTGAAACACCAGATCACGCAGGACTTCCTGGATAAGGCCATGGATATGATAAATACGCTGATTCCTTTTTATATGAAGGAGGGCAAGTACAACCTGACCGTATGCATCGGGTGTACCGGAGGTCATCATAGATCGGTGGCCGTGGCCAATGAGCTTAACAGGAGACTTACGGAGCAGGGAAAAAGAACAACGCTGGAGCACAGAGACCTTAAGAAGTAAGAACTTCATGGGAGCAGGAAAAGGAAAGTCATGTCGTTTGCATCTGAGACGAAAAATGAGCTGGCACGCGTAATACCCGAAAAGAAATGCTGCCAGCTTGCTGATATAGCCGGGTTCATGAGGATCGCCGGGAGCATAGGACTTGTCGGAGGCGGCAAGTTCAAATTTTCCATGTCAACGCCCAACCTTGCGGTCGTAAGGCACTACAAACAGTTGCTCAAGGAATACTTTGAAGTTGACGTGAGCATCGAAATGGGGCAAGGGAGCAGAATAGAGAAGAGCAACCTGTATACCATAACGCTCCGGGCCGATGAGATGACCGAACAGATCCTGAGGGAAGTCGGAATCCTCATGGTTCGTGAAGGTAAGAATTCCTTCAGCGACGGGGTGTACGATGGCATCATAAAGACGAAATGCTGCCGCAAATCGTACCTGCGCGGAGCATTTCTCGCAGGGGGAACGGTGAATAACCCAGAGAAGGGCTATCACTTTGAGATTAAGACAAACTCGGAGAGGGTCGCCAGAGACATCAGGAGAATCTGCAATTCCTTTACGGACATCAGCGCAAAGGTGGTGCCGAGAAAAAAGGGATATGGCGTATATATAAAGGCTCGCGAGCAGGTTCGCGATATGATTGCTATCATGGGAGCATCGAACCAGTTCTTCGAGTTCGACAACGTGATGATGTTAAAGGATCTCATGTCCCAGACCAGGCGTGAGAATAACCTGGATAACGCCAACATCGACAAGGCGCTGAGGACGGCGGAGCACCAGATAAGGTGCATAAAAGCAATCGAGAAAAAGCAGGGCCTTGAGTCTCTATCTGCCAAGCTGAGAGAGGCAGCGGAGGCGAGACTCGCCCATCCGGAGCTTGGAATAGCGGAGCTTGGACAGATTATGGGCCCACCGCTGAGCAAGTCTGGCATTAACAACAGATTGAGAAGAATTACGGAGATGGCGGAAAGCCTTCCGGGAGGCATAGAATGAGCGTATTTCGGACAACTTGGAGAGTGCAGTATTACGAGACCGACAGGATGCAGATCGTGCACCACTCCAATTACATCAGATACTTTGAGACGGCGAGAACGGAGATGATCCGCGACTGGGGATACGCCTATTCCGACATGGAAATCGCAGGGATATGGCTGCCGGTTCTCAGTGTGAACGCGGACTTTAAGACGCCGGCCGTTTACGATGAAGTGCTGTCGTTGAAGTGCTGGCCGAAGAGACTAAAGAATGCGAGCCTGGAGCTGGCATACGAGATAAGCAATTACGAGACAGGAGAAGTGCACGTTACGGGGAGCAGCAGGCACGGCTTTACAGACGCCAATCTCAAGCCTGTGAGACTAAAGAAGGATGCTCCGGAGATATACAAGTTGTTTGAGGGTGCATTGGAGAAGCAGGAATGATAAAAGGACAGACGGTAAGTTTCAAAATTGAAGATATGAGCCTGGAAGGGCAGGGACTCGGCCGCACCGAAGGTGTGGTTGTTTTCGTTCCGGGCGCAGTTCCGGGAGATGTTGTGGAAGCAGAAATTACGAAGGTGAAGAAGAACTACTGCTTCAGCAGACTGGTCGATGTGAAGGAGCCGTCCCCTGACAGGGAAACGGAATTCGATTGCCCGGGCTACGAAAAGGGATGCGGAGGATGTATATACGGAGAACTGAGCTATGGCGGCCAGCTGGCTCTTAAGGAGAGACAGGTCAGAGAGAAAATCGCGAGGCTCGGAGGCGTTGCGGATCCGGTCGTAAGACAGATCATCGGAATGGAAGAGGAAGACAACGAAGGAAATGGTGAGTTCAGGTACAGAAATAAGGCACAGTTTCCAGTCAGCACCGGCGGAATCATCACCAGGAAGGGCGGAATCGTGGAGAACCTGGGTGAACCTGCGGTTGGGTTTTACAGGCAGAAGAGCCATACCGTTGTGGACTGCCCGGACTGCTACATCCAGTCTGCGCCTGCAATGGCAGCGGCGGATGCGCTGAGAAGATTCATGGCAGAAGACAACATCACCGCATGGGATCCAAAGTGGGAGAAAGGGCTTATGCGCCACCTGATCGTAAAGACGGGCTTTACTACAGGCGAAGTTATGGTAATTCTCGTCATTAACGGCAAAGGTATTCCAAACGTGCAGAAGCTCATCGAAATGATGGACGATGCCATATATCAGGTGGGGTACTCCCTGGAAAGCGTTGCGATCAATGTAAACAAGGATGCAAAGAGCCCTGAGATAATGGGAGAGGACACGACGATTATAGCAGGAAGCCCTGTTATAACAGATGTCATATCGGGGCTAACCTTTGAGATATCGCCGACCAGCTTCTATCAGATCAATCCCGTTCAGGTGGAGAAACTATAGAGCAAAGTCCGCGAGTACTGCGGCTTTGAGACCTATGAAGAACCGCCTGTCGTCATGGACCTTTACTGCGGTGTTGGAACGATAGGGCTCTGCTGTGCAGAGGAAGCGGAAGCCGTAGTCGGCATCGAAATTGTAAAGGAAGCTGTTCTAAATGCCAACAGAAACGCCGTCATAAACAACGTTGTAAACGCAAGGTACATCTGCGGTAAAGCGGAAGAAGTATTACCAGAATACATAGCTGCGGCGAAAGGTTCGGATGATGATTCAAAGTCAGCCGATGATTCAAAGGTAGACATGCAGCTTGCAAGGTGGCTGGAAAAGGCGAAAATAGCAATACTGGATCCGCCGCGTGCAGGAGTGAGGCCTGAACTTCTCGAGACCATAGCGGCAACTTCCGTGGACAGAATCGTATACGTATCCTGTGATCCTGCCACTATGGGCCGCGATATCAAACGTCTTGCGGAGCTTGGTTTCCGATTCGCAGAAGCCACACCGGTAGACATGTTCCCTTGGACCGCCTCCATCGAGTGCTGCAGCCTCTTAGTGAAAACGAGCGACAGCGTTGCAATACCTTTTTTATAAAAAACGGCGTTTCAGAATTGCAAAAGAGCAAAAGTAATTCTGAAAACAGTAAAATAGCGATTTCAGAATTGCATCTCAGGAACTTGCAATTCTGAAAGCCTAAAAAATCCGAAATTGGTATTACAATAGGCGACCTGCAATTCTGAAAAGGCGAAAACTGCGAAAAAGGTATTGCACGGCTGAATTCCCCTGGATGTATGTACAGGCATATACCCAGGGGATTTTAATGCCGAGGATAATATTTGAGACAATTTTGAGCGCTTTTTGCATATATAATAATATGTTACCAATGTCAGTATAGTATGTTGTTTGGTTGCCTCAACAAATCTGACTGGTGATATTCGTAGAGAACCGGAAGTGAACAGAATAGAGGTTTTATGAATTTAAGTATCGGGATTGCAGGTTTTATGATCAGCGCGTTGGGGCTATTACAAGTAATAATAAGCCCTCATTTCGAGCAATGGGCGAAGAGATTCTTCATTGCCGTATTCAGTATTATGGTTGCGATTGCCGTGTTTAACTTATCGGGACAGCTTGCCGCAACGTACTCCGATCCGGTACATGCAAGAATCTTCCGGGTTACTTTGTTTTGGGAATCATTTCTACCATCACTTCTTATGCTGCTTCTTACTGTTTTTCTCATTCGATCAATCGGGCAGAATGATTGGCAGAAAAGCATCGTTGTTCGTGTTGTAGCAGCGCTATGGCTCATATATGTCGGATTATTGATTTATACTCAGTTTACTGATGTGATTTACAGCATCGATGACAGCAATATATATCACCGCGGTCCATTGTATCCGTTGCTGCTAATCCCGTCTGTCATGATTATGGCGGTAGACCTGGCTGTTCTCTGTCGAGAGAGAAATAAATTGTCCTCAAAGCAGAGTATAGCGTTCGGCATCTACATAACTTTGCCTTTGATTTCCATGCTGATCCAGATGTTTTTCTACGGAATTTACATGATTCTTCTCGGGTCTTCTGTTGCGGCCCTGTTCATGTTCAATTACATCTGGATTGATCAGTCTGATCGGTATTATCTTCAGGTCGAGGAAAACAAGCGACTTCAGGTAGACATCATGCTAAGTCAGATCCGGCCGCATTTCCTCTATAATACCCTCGGGGCGATTCAGAGTCTGTGCAGGACAGATCCTGTAGCAGCAGAACAAGCCGTTGCAAAGTTCTCCAGATACCTTAGAGGCAACATGGATTCGATTTCAAAGGAAGCAACAATTCCTTTCGAACAGGAGCTGGAACATACAAGGCTGTATCTTGAGCTGGAGCAACTGAGATATGAAGACGCTCTGCAGGTATGCTATGACCTGAGCTGCACTGATTTTCGTGTACCAGCGCTCACAGTTCAGCCGTTGGTTGAAAATGCAGTGCAACATGGTGTCAGGGGTAATCCGGACGGACGTGGATGCGTAACGATTTCATCACGTGAATGCCCGTATCACTATGAAGTTACGGTTGCAGACGATGGTCAGGGATTCGATCCTTCCAGGGAGAACCGGGATGGAAAGTCCCATATCGGCCTTGTGAATGTTAAGGAGAGATTGCTGCAGGTCGTCGGCGGCAGCCTGCATATCGACAGTACACCTGGGTCAGGAGCCAGAGCGATAATCGTGATTCCAAAAGCTGTCGAAAGAAAGGAGTTGACGAGTATATAATGCGTATTTATGCTATCGA
>JAFTHD010000206.1 GCA_017457585.1 Bacillota bacterium
ACATGAGGCAAGACGAGCGGCTGCAGAGGGGGAAGTCCCAATCGGCGCTGTTATCGTAAAAGATGATGAGATCATAGGCAGAGGTCACAACAGGGTCGAAAGTACGAAGGATCCGACGGAGCATGCAGAAATGGCAGCCATACGCATGGCTGCTGCCAAGCTTGGCGGATGGCGGCTTACAGGCTGCGACATGTATGTAACCTGCGAACCCTGCAGCATGTGTGCAGGTGCCATCGTCTGGTCGCGTATCAGGAAACTTTACATCGGGACTCCTGATCCCAAAGGCGGTGCGTGCGGCTCACTTTACACCATCCCTCAGGATCCGCGGCTCAATCATTTCACGGAGATAGAAACCGGAATCATGCAGGAAGAATGTTCTGGCATTATGAAGGATTTTTTCAGGGAACTCAGAAACAGAAAATCGGAGGATAAATCAGAATGAAAAGAATCAGTGCCCTTGTCATTGCGATGCTCATGGCTGTAGCCGTAATCGCACCGGCAAGTATGGCTGCAAACGAAAACGAAACGGCATCAGAGGTGCTCAAAATTACTGAGTCTACCCCGACAGATGGGGACAAGGGCGTATCGGTGGAAAACCTGTCAGTGAAACTGACATTCGATAAGGAAATGGCCGGTCTTTCGGCAGATCAGAAAAAGACCAATCAGAATGCCATTAAACTGACGGATCCTGAAGGCAAGGAGATTTCCGTTACCGCGTATTACAGTGCAGATCATCCGGATCAGGTAATGATCATCTCCGCAACGAGCGGCAACAAACTTAACAGATTTGACAGTGCTACGGAATACACCCTGTCAATCGGCAAGAACTTCGCTTCCGCTGACGGCACTGCTCTTGGCACTGAACAGAAGATTTCGTTCACCACCCTGAACCAGGACAGATCCATGAAGATCTACATGCTGCTCATGGTACTCATGATGGCCGGCATGATGTTCTTCACCATGAGAAGCGCCAAAAAGAGTGCCGAGAAGGCCGACAACGAGAAGGGCGTAACGAAAACAGTCAACCCATATAAGGAAGCGAAGAGAACGGGCAAATCGGTTGAAGAGATCGTGGCTGCCGACAGAAAGAAGAAGGAAAAGGCTGCTGAGGCTGCCGCAAAGAAACGCGAGGCTGCACTTGCTCTCGAAGAAGAGATCATGGAGCAGGAGAGAAAGAGCCACAACAAGCGCGTTACCGCAAGGAGCCCGATTTCTGCCGCAGGATCGGATTACAAGATAAAGGTGAAGACCACCAAAAAACCTGAAAAGTCCAACAAGAACACGAATCCTAAGGGTCGGACAGGCAAGCAGAAGAACAAGAAGAACGGTGGCAAGAAGAAGAAAAAGTAAACTATGAGCGCGAACCCCCGTAAGAACATGTCGGCACGGCAGGTGCTTTCGGGGGTTTTACTATTTTCTTACAAGTATTCAAGGTGAAATTATGAAAAAGATTACGGTACAGGCATTCGCCAAGATCAACCTTTCGATCGATGTAAAAGGAGTGCTCGCTAACGGATACCACATAGTTGAAATGGTCATGCAGCAGATCAGCCTCTGCGACAATGTGCACATAGAGTGGAAGGAAACGAACGAGGACATTTTTGAAATCAACCTCTCCTCAGGGCGTGAGGATCTGCCCGATGACAGCGGGAACCTGGCGTACAGAGCCGCTGCACTCATGGGCCAGCTCTACCCGCATAACGGCAAAGTGACGATAGAAATTGAAAAGAACATACCTGTGGCAGCAGGCCTTGCAGGCGGAAGCAGCAACTGCGCGGCAGTAATACATGGGCTGAATCACCTTTGGGAACTTGGGCTCAGCATAAACGAGCTGAATGAAATCGGTGCAAAGCTGGGATCCGACGTACCATTTTGCATCATGGGTCAGGCAGCAGCCTCCGACTCACTAAAAGCTACCTTTGCAGATGACCCTATGGCCTCCCACTGTGCCCTCGCAACAGGCACGGGAACGGATCTCATACCGCTAAAAGGGCTTGAGGCTCATATTGCGCTGAGCAAGCCTGACCTTGCCGTATCAACTGCCGAGGTGTACAAAGGAATTGACAGCATATCAATACCAGCTCGCCCGGACAATCAGGCGCTGATCCTTGCATTAAAAGAACAAAATACAGAAAATATTTATGCCAACATGATTAATGTCCTTGAAAATTACACATTGGTGATGTATCCTAATGTTATGTATACAAAGGACAAAATGCACGAATTGAATTCGAACAGGCCTGTCCTTATGAGCGGAAGCGGTCCTACGGTCTTCGCTGTATGCGAAACCGCCGAGCAGGCAGAGCATATCCGTGAACAACTTAAGAATGTCAACAGAGAGAGTTATAGAGTTAAGACGACAAGATAAGAGGTGGCAGCAGTTATGTTGAATTTTGATATCCAGAACCATCGTCCTCTCCGGGAGATGGTCTATGAAGAGCTCAAAATGCAGATCCTCACGGGCGCTATCGTTCCCGGAACGAGGATGATGGAAGTTGAGCTTGCAGAGAATATGGGAGTCAGCAGAACTCCGATAAGAGAAGCCATAAGGAAGCTGGAAAAAGAAGGTCTCGTGACCATTCGCCCAAGGCGCGGCGCCTATGCTTCTTCCATCAGCACCGATGATATGCTGGAGATTCTCGAGGTAAGGCAGCACATGGAAGGACTGGCAGCATACTTTGCAGCTTCCAGAATGACGCCTGACGAACTGGACGGGCTCAAGAAGCTGGCCGAGAAATACAACACGGCTGTTGAGGCCGGCGACATGGAAGGAATGATCGAATACGATACCAAGTTCCACAGAGCCATCGCCGATTCGTGCAACAACAAGATTCTCCTCCAGATGATCGAGCAGCTTCAGGAGATGGTACTTAGATTCAGATACATCTACTACGATACTTTTAGAAGGGCAGAAAACATGCCTGTTGAGCATCAGGCCATCATGGACGCCATCGCAAGAGGCGATGAGGACGCAGCAAGAGAGGCTGCCGACGTACACATCGACAGGCTGAAGATGATGGTTGCGAACGACGGCGTTCTGGATTTGGCAGCACACAGGGCATAGAAGACATGCAGGTAATATGAACACAAACGGATCAAGACAAAAAGCAATGCTCCTCATGGCAGTCACCGCTGTTATGTGGAGCATTGGTGGTATTTTCATCAAATTAATCTCATGGAACCCACTGCTTATCGCAGGTGTCAGGAGCCTTATCTCGGGACTCGTTCTATTCGGATACATGCGATTCATGCACATACCCTTTAAGCTGTGCAAAGCTTCCGTAGGAGCAGGCATAGGCCTGAGCGCATCGGCCATTCTCTTCGTAATCGGAAACAAGCTGACTACTGCGGCTAACGCCATCGTGCTTCAGTATTCGGCGCCAATATTTATCCTTATCATCTCCGCCATCATCCTGAAAAAGGGTCTCAGGAAGAGAGAAGTCATCGCCGTTGCTATCACAATGGCAGGCATAGTCCTCTTCTTCTTCGATAAACTTTCACCGGGAAATGTGCTGGGAAACGTCCTTTCCATACTTGCAGGAGTATTCCTTGCGATTATGTTCGTCAGCATGGGAGAAGGCGGTGACGACGATTCCATAAGAATGAGCGGGATTCTGCTCGCGCATACCATCGCCGCAGTGATCGGGACGCCGATTGGACTTGTGCTGACCCATTCCTTTGCAGCACCGGAGATACTCTGGATTCTTATTCTCGGCATTTTCCAGCTGGGTATACCGTACGTACTGTACGCGATTGCTTCCAGAGACTGCCCTCCGCTGGCATGTTCCCTCATCGGCATGTTAGAACCACTGCTGAATCCCGTCTGGGTTGCCATCTTCGTGGGAGAAATGCCCGGAAAATTCGCGCTGGCAGGCGGCGTCGTAATAATCGCCACTGTAACCTGGTGGTGCATCATCGAAAACAAACAACCGGAGTAGTCGGGCAAACGTCCGGGCACGTTGTTCAAGGGAGCCGATCCTCCAACATCCCACATCAAACTATATAATGCCACGTCAATAGATGTATTGACATGCATGCCTTTAGATTGTAAAATGTAAATATGGTTAGCCAAGACTAACTTGAGTTGCCGCAGGGAATACGCTCTGCGGCAAAAGAAACGACCTCGGTTAGTCTTCCCTAACCTGCCGCAATGCAATCTTCCTCCGTTAATTGACATCGGGCCATCCCCGATGTCAATTGCAGAAAGGTATCATCATGTCAGAAACTACTCTTATTTCACATTGCGCGCCAACACTGGCAGGGCTCAAATCGGGAAATCTTTTCACATGTTACTGTCCAAGCCTCAAGGAAGCGGTGACCGTCGTCCGCAACTGGAACGCAGTCACAGGTCCAAAGGGCGTCAGGGTACGCATACTCAGATACAGCGGTTCGCGCGTGCTCATCTACGTATACAGACCGGCAAAATTAGATGCCGACCTTTCATCTCCTGAAGCGCGCAAGCTCCTGAAAAGATACGGATACAAGGGCGGCTCCACCGATTCCTATATCAACACACTGGCAAAGAAGATCAACAGGTCAGGCGAATTCCCACATGAGATCGGGCTGTTCCTGGGCTATCCACCCCAGGACGTGAAATCCTTCATCGAAAACAACGGCATGAACAGTGCCTACACCGGTTACTGGAAGGTATATAACGATATCGACAAGGCGAGGGAGACGTTCCGCAAATTCAGCAAGTGCACCCACGTGTACTCACGCTGCATGAGAGAGGGATCCACCCTTGACCGTCTCACCGTAAGAAACACTGCAAGCAGAGTCAGTTAAATGCGATGCAGTTAAGGCGTCATACAGCAAGATACGGCAGGGCTTAGCCCTGCCGTATCCTTTATCCGAAGTCGTTTCTATTTCTTTTTTATCCGTTCTTTACCGCTTCCGCGATCAGATCTCCTGCGGCGCTGGTTCCGACCCACGCTTCGCCTTCAACCGCAATATCCACCGTCCTGTGACCCTTTGCAAGGAAGTCTGCAACGGCCGCTTCAACAGCGTCCGCCTCAGCATCCAGATCCAGAGAGTATCTCAGAAGCATTGCTGCCGACAGAATCGTGGCGATCGGGTTTGCAATTCCCTTGCCTGCAATGTCAGGCGCAGAGCCATGGCTTGGCTCATAGAGTCCCAGCTTCGTCTCATTGAGACTTGCGGAGCTGAGCATCCCGATGGAACCGGTCACCATGCTCGCCTCGTCGGAGAGTATGTCGCCGAACATGTTCTCGGTCACGATGACATCGAACTGTGCCGGATTGTTCACAAGCTGCATGGCACAGTTATCCACAAGCATATTTTCCAGGGTAACTTCCGGATAGTCCTCTGCCACTTCCGCAACGATCTTTCTCCATAGTCTCGAGGAATCGAGAACGTTGGCCTTGTCAACGCTCGTCACCTTTTTTCTTCGCTTCATGGCGATATCAAAGGCGCGCTTTGCAATTCTTCTTATCTCGTTTTCGTTATAGGTGAGCGTATCCGTCGCCGTAAGGATTCCGTCCACCTCCTCGGTATGACGGGCTCCGAAGTAGAGGCCGCCGGTCAGCTCCCTTACGATGATCATGTCGAATCCGTCAGGGCCGATCACGTCTTCCTTGATCGGGCAGGCATCCTTAAGCTCGTTGTACAGGTATGCCGGTCTCAGATTTGCAAAGAGTCCCAGTTCCTTCCTGATCTTGAGAAGTCCCGCCTCAGGCCTCAGGGACGGCTCAAGTTTGTACCACGGCGATACGCCCGCGTCACCGCCTATGGAGCCCATGAGAACGGCATCGCAGGACTTTGCAGCGGCGATTGCCTCGTCGGTCAAAGGAACTCCCGTCGCATCTATCGATGCACCGCCCAGAAGAATCTCCTCATAGTTAAAAACGTGTCCGAATCTCTCAGCAGCGGCGTCCAACACCTTTACAGCCTCCGCCGTAATCTCAGGGCCGATACCGTCTCCCGGAATCACACCGATCTTAAATTCCATTTCCTATCTCCTTACTTCCTGTTGTTGATACTGTTCATGAGGCCGCCGGCAGTGATGATTTCCTGAATAAATTCAGGGAACGGTGCTGCCTGATAGGTCTCGCCCTTTGTCACGTTGGTAATCACACCGCTGTCAAAGTCGATGGAGACTTCATCGCCTGCATCGATTCCTTCGCTCGCCTCAGGGCACTCCATGATCGGAAGTCCGATGTTGATGGAGTTGCGATAAAAGATTCTTGCGAAGGTCTTCGCGATGACGCAGTCGATGCCGGAAGCTTTGATCGCGATCGGGGCGTGCTCTCTCGATGAGCCGCAGCCGAAGTTTTCGCCGCCAACCATGATGTCGCCCGGCTTCACTTTGTTTACAAATTCAGTATCTATGTCTTCCATGCAGTGGCTTGCCAGTTCCTTGTGGTCCGCAGTGTTCAGATGCCTTGCAGGAATGATTACATCGGTATCAACGTTATCTCCGTACTTGTGTACTAAACCTTTTGCTATCATCATATCCTCCTTACAGTTCATCCGGGCCTGCGATTCTGCCTGCTACTGCAGAGGCAGCAGCTACGACAGGGCTTGCCAGGTATACTTCTGATTTAACGTGTCCCATTCTTCCGACGAAGTTTCTGTTTGTCGTTGCAACGCAGCGCTCACCTTCTGCCAGAATGCCCATATGTCCGCCGAGGCAAGGTCCGCAGGTCGGTGCGGAGATTGCACACTCTGCATCGAGGAAAATGTCCACGTAACCCTTTTCGATGGATTCTCTGTAGACCTGCTGCGTCGCCGGCATGATGATGCACCTTACGTCAGGGTGAACTTTGCGCCCTTTGAGAACGGCTGCAGCTGCCGCCATGTCCTCGATACGTCCGTTGGTGCAGGAGCCGATAACCACCTGCTGGATAGGAACATCGCCTACGTTATCTATCGTTCTCGTATTCTCAGGGAGGTGCGGGAATGAAACTGTCGGCTTAAGCTCGCTTAAGTTTATGTCGTAGACCTTCACGTACTCCGCATCTGGATCCGCTTCATACTTGGTCCACTGGCCTTCCACTCTTCCCTTCATGTACTCTTCCGTTATCTCATCAACAGGGAAAATGCCGTTCTTGCCGCCGGCCTCGATTGCCATGTTGGATATGCAGAGTCTCGACTCCATGCTCAGACTCTTCACGCCTTCGCCCGTGAACTCCATGGACTTGTAAAGGGCGCCGTCCACACCGATCATGCCGATGATGTGCAGGATCACGTCCTTGCCGGTAACGTGTTCCGGCAGCTCTCCCGTCAGGTTGAACTTGATGGCTTCCGGAACTTTGAACCAGGCTTCTCCTGTAGCCATTCCTGCTGCCATATCCGTTGAGCCTACGCCTGTGGAAAAGGCGCCGAGGGCTCCGTATGTGCATGTGTGTGAGTCTGCGCCGATGATGCAGTCTCCAGCCTTTACGATTCCCTGCTCAGGAAGCAGCGCGTGCTCTACGCCAACTCTTCCCGTGTCAAAGAAGTTCTTCACGTCGAATCTCTTGGCGAACTGTCTGCACTGCATACACTGGGTTGCAGCCTTGATGTCCTTGTTCGGTGTGAAGTGATCCATTACTATGGAGATCTTCTCTCTGTCAAAGATGCCGTCAAAGCCGGCCTTTTCAAACTCGTTTACTGCAACCGGTGTAGTGATGTCGTTTCCCAGCACCATGTCCAGTTTCGCTCTGATGAGCTGTCCTGGTACCACGCTGTCAAGGCCTGCGTGGGCTGCAAGTATTTTTTGGGTCATCGTCATTCCCATTGGTTCTTCCTCCTTCTCTTCGTTCAGGCGTCGTTGGTCGCCACGGGCTAAAGCCCTGCGACATTTGACGGGGGAATTTCCATCGCTCGCTATAAGCTCGCGAGGACAAGTCCTCCTCATTCAACAAAATGGTCGTATTTGTTCTGGCGGTTCAGGGCGCTCACGAGCGCGTTTACCGAAGCCAGAATGATATCCTCGTGGATTCCTACGCCCCAGAACTTTTCTCCGTCCTCATCTTCGAGGCAAACGTAAGCCGCTGCCTTGGCATTGGACTCCGTTGAGAGTGCGTGCTCCGAGTAGGTAACGAACTTGTGCTCGAATGTGTACGGGCTCTGCTTGAGCGCGTTTCTGACCGCATCCAGCCTGCCGTTACCAACCGCCTCGAACTGATACTCCTTGTCCAGAATCCTTACCTTCATATCTACGATGTAACCGTCGTTGGCTTTGTAATCCGAAACCTTCCTGAAGGTTGCATCCGTTATATCGATCGGGTCGAATACGTTGATGTACTCCTTTGCGAATACCTGGTAAACTTCAGCCGGTGACAGCTCTTTGTGAGCCTTGTCCGAAACGTCCTTCACCATGTATCCGATCTCTTCTCTCATGTCCTTCGGAATCTCGTATCCGAAGTTCTCCTGCAGGATGTAGGCGATGCCGCCCTTGCCCGACTGGCTGTTGATCCTGATAACGTCCGCCTCGTACTCTCTTCCCACGTCTTTCGGGTCGATGAGCAGATACGGAACGGACCATTCGTAGAGACCCTTCTCCTTGTGGTAACGCATTCCCTTTGAAATGGCGTCCTGATGTGAACCGGAGAATGCGGCGAACACCAGCTTGCCCGAATACGGCTGTCTCGGTGGAACTTCCATGTCCGTGTATTTTTCGTACATCTCCACAACCTCAGGCATGTTCGTAAAGTCCAGACCGGAAACGACGCCGTGGGAGAAGAGGTTCATCGCAAGGGTCACGATGTCTACGTTTCCCGTTCTCTCTCCGTTTCCAAAGAGAGTCCCCTCTATTCTGTCTCCGCCTGCCAGGAGCGCCAGTTCTGCTGCCGCAACGGCCGTCCCTCTATCGTTGTGCGGATGGATGGAAACCGTCACGTCTTCCCTATAGTGCAGGTTCTTGCTCATGAACTCAATCTGGGACGCGTAAACGTGAGGCATGGACATTTCAACCGTGGACGGCAGATTAATGATGATCTTTCTGTCAGGGTCAGCCGCCTTCCATACGTCGATGACTTCGTTGCATATTTCCAGTGCAAAGTCCACTTCCGTTCCCGTGAAGGACTCAGGCGAATACTCAAAGGTAAAGTCCGTCTCCGGATACTTCTCTGCAAACTCGTTCATCAGGTGTGCACCGTCTGTCGCGATCTTGATGATCTCAGGCTTTTCCTTGCGGAAAACCTGCTCTCTCTGCGCAACGGATGTGGAGTTGTAAAGATGAACGACGGCTTTCTTCACTCCGATGAGGGAGTCGAAGGTCTTCTTGATAATGTGCTTTCTCGACTGGGTGAGCACCTGAATCATAACGTCGTCAGGAATCATGTTGTCATCTACCAGCTTCCTGAGGAAAGTGTATTCCGTTTCGGAGGCTGCAGGGAATCCTACCTCGATCTCCTTGAATCCCAGCTTGAGCAGATAATTGAAGAACTCCACCTTTTCCTGAAGGCTCATCGGAACGATGAGGGCCTGATTGCCGTCTCTCAGGTCTACGCTGCACCATCTCGGCGCCGTCTCGATGTGATCCTTCTTAACCCATTCGTTGTGAGGCTCTGCCGGCGGAAAATAGCCGGGTTTATACCTGTCGTAATGTCTCATGAATTCTTTCTCCTTTTGCCAGTTTTTTAGGGTCTCTGGGCTACGCCCGCCCTTTATCAAAAAAGCCTTCATCCCAAAACAAGAGACGAAGGCGTATGCTTCCGCGGTACCACTCTTATTGACATGCTGTTTCGGTCATCCCGTCCTGCCTGCGCAGGAAATCACATGCCCACTTTAAGCTTTCTGCTCCCGGGTGAGACATCTGAATCTGCCTGCGACCTCGCACCAGCCGGCCGCTCTCTTTGAAGCTTTCCTCAGATTTATTCCGTTCATCGCATCTTTATTCAATTACGTCCAGCAGAATCCTTATTATTCATCCAGAATCTACCGCTGTTTCCTACTATAACCTATTTCATGGGCTGTTGTCAACGAGAAAAAGGGTATTTAAGCGGCTATCGGAAAGGCTCATCCATATCACGAATTGCTTGCGCAAATCGACACGCTATGCAGCGCAAAATGAACCATCGTAAAGCTTTGCATAATTTTTCCTTTACATAGTTATTCCAAAGTGCTACAATTGACTTTGCCTACTAAAGGGCTATGTATTATATGCATTTATCGGAAGGAAACGCAGATGTTTAACAAGAACTTTGCAGCAGAATACTATTACTTTTACTTTACTTGGAATAGGAGTAGAGTGAATTTCGCTGCAACGGACTGAACCTTCTGATAGAAAAAGGTAGAGAGATTAGAACTCCGCAGGTGAAATTCACTGGCGGAGTTTTCTGTTTTATGGGGAATCACAAGAAATCATAGGAATAGAAAGAAGGGAAAGAAATGATCGTAATTTTGAAGAGCAATCCTGATAAGAAGCAGCTTGATAACCTGACTTCATGGCTTAAGAGCATGGGCCTGGATATTCACGCAAGCCAGGGCCAGTCTTCCACCATTTTGGGCCTGGTGGGTGACACCTCTGCGGTGGACATCGACCTGCTGAATGCCCTGGACATCGTTGAGGCTGTAAAAAGGGTTCAGGAACCGTATAAGAATGCCAACAGGAAGTTCCATCCGGCAGATACGGTAATCGAAATCGCACCGGGAATTAAGATCGGAGGCGGCAATTTCCAGGTCATCGCAGGGCCTTGCTCCGTTGAATCGGAGGAGCAGATTAAGCTGGTTGCAAGAGAGGTTAAAGAAGCCGGCGCAGGTCTCCTACGGGGCGGCGCCTTCAAGCCTCGCACTTCCCCTTACTCCTTCCAGGGTATGAGGGGAGACGGTCTAAAACTTCTGAGCAGCG
>JAFTHD010000207.1 GCA_017457585.1 Bacillota bacterium
CAGCTACGAATTCAGCCTTATTCATATATCTATCCTCCTTGAAATAATAACATGGCGTATTAATGGTGTTCGCAACCAATGTATTGTCCACGTGTGTCTACCCATGTATTTTCACACGTTTGAATAGGTTTGTCAAGTTAAATTATGCGGCATTATTCAAATTTACCAAAGCCTGAGTTTATCGCATACTTTAGCAATTTTTCTGCCTATAGAAATGGTTATGATTTCCTCTCTTCTTATGGCCTTCGTCTTGATAATGAGCACACCGTAGAGTGGCACGGCTATGAGTATCGCTATCCCGGTCGCAATGAGATTGCTTGCGAGAAGCGCAAAAATCGCCTTGTACACAAATATGGTGACGATTCCCATTATCACGGCGGAAATGAGCGGTTTAACGAAAATCAGCTTCCATGGAAACTTGACCTTGGTGAACTTGATCAGCATCACCGTATCCATGATCCCTGCAAAGGCGTATGCACAAACGGTACCCACTGCGGCGCCAAGAACGTTGATGGCCGGCACGGCGACGAGGGTCCAGGTGATGATGAACTTGAGGACTACGCCGATAAACAGGTTGATAACAGGAACCATCTGCTTCGTGATTCCCTGCAGTCCTCCCGTTATCGTGAGAACGATGGACAGGAACACGAAACCGATTGCAAGGATCTGAAGGCACGGTGCCGCGTTAATGGCGCTCTCCCTCTGCGTCGGATACAGGAGAAGGAGCACCGGTTTTGCCAGCACAAAGAGTCCCGTCGCACAAGGGATTCCCACGATCATGGACATTCTGAATCCCAGAGAGAGATTGTCGTGGAGACCTTGGGTGTCCTTCTTTCTGAAGGCCGCCGATACCATAGGAACGAGGCTGAGCACCACCGCCTGCGTGAGTATCTGAGGGAATCCTACGAGCGGCGATGCAAAGCCGGTAAGCTGGCCGTAAAGATCCTGCGCGTCGTGGGAGTTCCATCCGGACGCCTCCAGCCTTGTGGAAACGACGCCAGCGTCTACAAGGTTCACGATAGGCATGATGGCCGTACCGATGGTAATCGGTATGGCAATCCAAAGAATCTTCTTTATGATAGGACCTGCCTTCTCGCAGATGGCTTCCTTATCAGCCTTTATTTCTGCCTTTACCTTCTTCCTCTTGAGCGCATATACCACGAGTACAGCGATGAGTCCGCCGAAGGCTCCTGCGCTTGCGCCGAAGCAGCCTCCTGCGGCACCCCTTTCCTGAGGTGTGAACTGGGTAAACAACGTACTGTTCATCAAAAATATGGCCAGGGTAAGTCCGATCGCAACCCTGAATATCTGCTCCACGATCTGCGACACTGCCGTAGGCGACATCTCCTGCATTCCCTGAAAGTATCCTCTATAGGAGGCCATCAGCGGCACGAGAATCAGAGCCGGTGCAGTTGCCTTCATAGAAAGAGCAGACCCGGGCACGTGAACCTTCACCGCTATCCAGTCGGCAAACAGAAATACGAAAATGCAGCCTGCGATCCCTATGAGCAGCATGAGCGTTCTGGACAGCTTGAATACCTTCTCCGCTTCTACGTACTGACCAACCGCCCTTCTCTCCGACACCATCTTGGATACGGCCACAGGAAGGCCTGTCGTCGAGAAGACGAGGAGGAAGTTATAGAGGGAATATGCAGGTGTATAGTTTGCCATTCCGACGGTTCCTATCAGGTTTCCCAGAGGAATCCTGAAAAAGGCGCCCAGGAATTTGACGAACAGTCCAGCTGCAGCAAGTACGGCTGCACCTGAGACAAGTGATTTTTTCGTTTGATCAGACATTTAAACTCTCCAGTATATTTTTTGTCGAAGCTTCGGCATTGTAGATTACTCTTTCGATGTCGATGGTAGTGTATTCACCATCCCTGTATACCACCTGACCGTCTATCATGGTGAGGACTACATCCGAGCCGCTTGCGCTGTAGACGATGTTGTTCACCATCTTGTGAACCGGGTGCATGTTCGGCCCCGATATATCCAGAACGATGAGATCCGCACAGTTTCCGGCTTTCAGTGCTCCGCAGTCCCTTCTGCCCTGAGCACGTGCACCGCCTGCCGTAGCCGCCCGTAAAGTCTCCTCAGGCGTAATCGCCTCCGCACTCCCCGACTTTGCCTTGCAGCCTATCGCCATCACCTTCATCTCCTCAATGAAGTTGAGACTGTTGTTGCTTGCCACGCTGTCCGTGCCGATTGCCAGGTTTACGCCCTTTGCCAGCACCTTGCTCACGTCGCATATACCGCTGGCCAGCTTCATGTTGCTCACAGGATTCGTGGCGACTGTCACGCCCTTTTCCGCAAAGATATCCAGGTCATGTTCATCAGACCATACGCAGTGAGCCGCGATAGCCGGTCTGTCAAAGAGTCCCGCCTCCGCCAGGTATGCGGCCGGCGTCTTTCCGTGGCGCTCAATGCACTCCCTGTGCTCCAGCTCCGTCTCGGAAACGTGGATGTGATTTACGGTATCCAGGGTCCCTGCAAAGTCTGCAAGGTACTTTGCAGTGGCAGGATCCGAGGTGTACTCCGCGTGAAGGCTCATGTCGATCCTGACTCTTCCCTCTCCTGCTCCGTGAAATTCACTGTAAAGCTTCTCGCACTCCTTCATCGCGGCAAGCTCCGCCGGATTTTTGCCGCCGAAGTTGACGATGGATCTGGATATGTTGGCCTTGGCTCCGCTCTCTATAACGGCTCTCGCCATGTCGTCGCAGAAGTAGTACATATCGCTTGTGGAAACGATACCGTATCTGAAGGACTCTGCCATGCACAGCATCGTTCCGTTGTACACGTCCTCTCCCGTAAGCTTATCTTCAAAAGGGAATATCCTCTTGTTCAGCCAATCCTGCAGCTTCAGATTCTCCCCGTATCCGCGCATGAGCGCCATAGGCGAGTGGGCGTGCGCATTGTAAAATCCGCTCATGAGAAGCTTTCCGCTTCCCTCGTACACCTCGCCCTTATAATCCGTAGGTGCAGACTCGCTTATGGAAGCGATCTTCCTGTCTTCTACGGTCACATAAGCGTGCTCCCTTACCTCAAGGGTTTCATCCAAAACGGTTATATCTTTGAATAACATAATCTACCTCTTGTTAAATGTTAAAGCTCAGTGACTTATTAACGCTACATGAGCGGCGCAACGAGCCTCAAAAGGCTTCCTGCCGTAAGCTTCAGTTTGCTATAGCGCTCGCAGTCACCAAGTGTTATCTGCTGGCATTTTTTGAGGGTTTCCTGGAAATCCTCCTCAATATCGTAAATCACAGGATTTCTGAACAGGTATGCGGCGCACTCGAAATGGAGATACAGGCTCCTGAAATCGAGATTTATGGTTCCCACCACGCCCTTGATATCGTCGCTGGTGAACACCTTCGCATGGACGAATCCCGGCGTATACTCGTATATTTCAACGCCTTCTCTAACGAGTTCCTTGTAGTAGGTCCTTGCGAGAATGTACGCATACTTCTTGTCCGGTATGTGCGGAAGTATCAGCTTCACGTCTACGCCTCTGTGGGCGGCATAGCACATGGAATCGATCAGTTCCTCATCGAGTATGAGATAAGGCGTCATGATGTGCACGTACTTGGTCGACCTGTTTATGATATCAAGGTACACGGTCTCCCCGGTGAGCACGTCATCCATGGGGCTGTCTCCGTAAGGCACGATGTATCCGCCGTTTCTCATGCCCAGTTCAGGCAAATGTCCGAATCTCAGGTATTTGCTGTAATCCGTGCAACTTTCGCTGTCCACATCCCACATCTGAAGGAACATGAGTGTAAAGCTGTTGACCGCGTCGCCCTCCACCATGATGGCTACGTCCTTCCAGTGACCGAACCGTTCCTTTTCGTTTATGTATTCGTCGGCAAGATTGATACCGCCTGTAAAGGCCACACGTCCATCGATAACAGCGATCTTCCTGTGATCCCTGTTGTTCTGGTGGGTCTGTAGGAAAGGTCTCATCGGTGAAAACACCTTGCAGTTTATCCCCTGCTCCTGCAATCTCTTAGGATAGCTCAGAGGCAGAAGGGAAAGACTGTTGGTTCCGTCGTACATAAGTCGTACTTCAACGCCCTCTTTGGCTTTGCGAACGAGGATTTCCCGTATGGTATCCCACATATATCCGAAATCAATGATGAAATACTCGAGGAAAATGAACTCCTCCGCCCTCTCAAGCTGCTGTACCAGCTCTCTGAACTTATCCTCTCCCAGCGGAAAGTATTTGACGCTGGCCTTATCGTATACGGGATACTCCGCCTTCCTCTCCAGGTAATTAAAGAGCCCCTGCTCGTATTCGTACTCGTCTATAATCTTCGACATGGCGTCCTGATTTTGTTCCCGGTAGGAATGCTGGATGCTGTCGATGTCTGCGATTCTGTTCTTTATCCGGATCGTTCCAAGCTGAACCCTCGTATATAAGTAGAGAATGACGCCGACGACCGGCACTGCCAGTATCAGTATGATCCACATCAGCTTGAAGTCGGAATCCAGCCGGCCGTTCATGATGTACATCAGAACAAATACCGATAATATGGCCGCAAGATACTCTATGACGATGATCTTACTGCTGAGAATGGCGAATCCGCCAAAAAGAAGCACTGCCTGCGCCAGGAGCAGCACGATCAGCATGGTCGTTCGTCCGAATATCAGTCTCCAAAGTTTTCGAAGTTTCTGTTTCATATAACCTTCCCATTCTACCCTACCCTAAAAGAATATGTTAGCGCAACTACAGCCAATTGTCAAAAAGAAAAGGACCGCCATGCCTGTTAAGCACGACGGCCGTATAAAACTTGATATGATCTTATGACAATGCTGCTGTTACAACTGCCATCTTGTAAACTTCTTCCGTTACGCAACCACGGCTCAGGTCGTTGATAGGAGCGTTCAGACCCTGCATGATCGGTCCGATTGCTTCGTATCCGCCCAGTCTTGCTGCAATCTTGTAGCCGATGTTTGCTGACTGAATCTCAGGGAAGATGAATACGTTTGCCTTACCTGCTACC
>JAFTHD010000208.1 GCA_017457585.1 Bacillota bacterium
GGACCCGCAGGGCAAATTCTTGCGACAGCTTATGGAGACGGCAGGGTAAAGGCGCTCATATCAAATCCCTATGTAGATCTGCCCCTCAACGATAAAGGCAAGCTGGATGTAGGCGGCAGCCTTGGAATCGGAAACCTTACGGTAATCAAGGATCTCGGTCTCAAAGAGCCCTACATCGGAACGATCGCACTTGTAGACGGCGAGATCGCGGATGATCTGACGGCATACTTTTTCATATCGGAGCAGCAGAATACATCCGTTGCTCTGGGTGTAAAGGTTGAGCGGGATCTTAGCGTAGGCGCAGCAGGGGGCATGATCATTCAAATGCTTCCGAGCCCCGATGAAGGAGCTGCAGACGCTTTGGAAAGGATGATAGCAACGCTGGATCCTATGACGACGATCATAAGCCGGGTGAACGAAAGAGCCGCAGGACTTTCTGACAGGGGATATCTGGAAACCGTACTCGCAGAGACTTTCAAAGACATCGAGGATGATTACAGACCGGAAGTGCTCGAGACGAGGGAGATTAAGTGGCAGTGTGACTGCAGCAGAGAGCGGATTGAGGCCGCGCTTGCAACCATAGGCAGGAAGGATCTTCGTGAAATCATAGAAGAAGACGGACAGGCTGAACTTCAGTGCCACTTCTGCCTTAAGAAATACAATTTTAACAGAGAAGAACTGCAGGGGATTCTTGAGAGAATCTGACCAGGGTTGGAGACTGACGCATATGAAGGAAACTTTAGTAAAAATCAGCGCGAATCAGGTGAGTGCGGAAGCCGGCGAGGACAACATGGAATTTGTCACGGAGGCAAAGCTGTACGAGAAGAATGGCGCAATATACGTGATATATGATGAGAGCGAGGTGTCTGGAGTTCCCGGGTGCCGTACGAGGCTGAAGGTAAAGGGCAATAAGGTTCAGATGAAAAGGTTCGGCGAGGGTGAGGGTATCGGTAACGATATCGAGTTCGAGCAGGGCAAAAGGTTCACCGGATACTATCCGACGCCTATGGGGCCTGTCGAGATCGAGGTTCTCACAAACAGAGTCGACAACAATATGTCCTATGATGACAAGGGCTCTCTCGATATTGATTACAGCATAAGTCTCAAGGGACTTCTTGAGGGAAGAAACAGACTGAACATTACCCTTATGTAGGAATGATGTATATGCAGGGAGGCAATTATTATGATGAACAAAACGCTTATAAAGATCGTTGCTTTCGCGATAATAGCTGCGATGGCAATAACAACGGTAACGATGGCTATCGCTTACTTATAGACATAGACCGCCGGATTTAGTGGCAGAAGGAGGGATAAAAAAGATGGCAGCAATTGGTTTTAGTGCGGAAAAGTACATTGAGGAACAGTCAAGGTATATACTTGAACGAATCGAAAGCGGTAAGAGCGACCGACTCTATCTTGAGTTCGGCGGAAAGCTTGTGCAGGATAAGCATGCGGCAAGAGTGCTGCCTGGATTCGATGAGAATGCTAAGATTAAACTCCTTCACAGAATGCGCGATCAGGCGGAAATAATCATATGTATCTATGCAGGGGATATCACGACGAGAAAGACACGCCAGGACTTTGGAATAGCATATGACCTTGAAGTCCTCAGGATCATTGATATGTTCAGGGCCTATGATCTCGATGTGAACAGCGTGGTAGTCACCAGGTACGAAGACAACTCGCCTGCCGTCGATAAATTTATAAGCAAACTGGAAAGACGCGGAATCAAGACGTACAAGCACAGGTTTACGAAAGGATATCCGACGGATGTTGAGACCATCGTAAGCGATGAGGGTTATGGCAAGAACCCGTACATTGAAGTCACGAAACCGCTCGTAGTCGTAAACGGTCCGGGCGGAGGAAGCGGCAAGCTGGCAACATGCCTTTCGCAGCTTTACCACGAATACAAGCTGGGGCACAAGGCTAGATATGCCAAGTTCGAGACCTTCCCAATCTGGAGTCTTCCGCTCAAACATCCTGTAAACGTTGCATACGAAAGCGCGACTGCAGACCTTCAGGATGTCAATATGATCGATTCCTTCCATCTGGAGGCATATGGAGAAAAAGCGGTCAATTACAACAGGGATCTGGAGGTTTTCCCTGTTGTTAAGAGGATCATAGAGAAGATCACCGGAGAGGCGGCTGAATATAATTCCCCGACAGATATGGGTGTGAACAGAGCAGGGTTCAGTATTACGGATGATGATGTCGTTCGCGCCGCTGCATGTCAGGAAGTTATCAGAAGGTATATGATCGCTGAATGTGACTACAAGAAGGGCAAAGTCGATATGAAGACGGTTCAGAGGGCGAAGCTCCTCATGGATGAGCTTGATCTAAGCGAGGAAGACAGACATGTTGTTACGCCGGCGAGAGATTATGCGGAGCTTAAGAAGTCCTGCGCAGAGAATACCGACAGCGTCGTTGCCATGTCAATTGAGCTGGATAACGGGGACATCGTAAACGGATCATTCGTTGGAGGCAGCAGCTCGAGAATCATGGTTGCCGCCGCAGCGGCCGTGTTGAACTCGATCAAGACTTTGGCAGGCATATCCGATGAGATTCAGCTGATTTCGACGAATATTCTCAAAAGCATCCAGAATCTTAAGACAGATGTTTTAGGGTCATCTACGAAGATCCTGAATGTTGAGGAAGTTCTTCTCGCCCTTGCGATTTCAGCAGAGACCAATCCTACAGCCGAGATGGCATTAAAGAGACTTCCGGAGCTCAAAGGATGCCGTGCTCACTGCACTGCTATTCTAAGCGATAAGGACGAAAATACCCTTAAGTCTCTGGGGTTAGACGTGACAAGCGATCCTGAATACGTAACAAACAACCTGTATTTTAGCTAAATCGCGGAGCAGCTACAGATTAAGAATAATCGGCATAGTTCCTTTTTCACAAAGGCATATGCCGATTTTTTGTTCACAACAAACCGTAGCAGTGACCTGCCCGTTCTACGCGAATGAATATCGGGTGCAGCGCATCCGCAGGAGACAATCCTCAGTAAAGCGCTGGTCTTCAGAGAACTGCAGAGAGGAATCATACATTCCTGTACATTTCAGATTCGATTTCACGCAGTAGACGTATTTCTTCCATGATGATTTTGCGTGAAACGGCGGACAGGCTTTCGAAGCAACGAATTAAATCGTTCATATTATCGAGAAAATCAAAACCGTGGCGCCAAGGGGAGGCGTTCTGCAGATCACTGTTTGTAAGAGCCGATAAAGGTACTCCGAACAGCTTGGACAGCGAATACAATCTGTCTACGGGAGGCTCGGATTCGCCCGACTCATAGCGTATATACATATTCCTCGAAATTCCTATACGCTCTGCAATGTCCTCCTGGCTCAAATGACTCATATGCCTCAGATAACGCAGGTTGGAGGAAAGGAAAGAAGGTGAACTGTTCATAGCAGAGAAGTCATATCCTCCATGTAGTCACGGAATGTCATTTCTTCGCTTGCCAGCCTGCGTATCTGGCCGCTTATCAGGTGACGCCCCTTTTCAGAAAGAGAGAAGTATTCCTCAACGAAATGTTTTCTGTTCGATGTGAGCCGCGCATCCATCAGCGCAAGAACCATCTCCTTTCGAAGATCGATACCGATGAGCTCATCTTCCGTAATCTTTGTTGCCTTGCTGATACGTTTCAATTCCTCTGCTGTCACAGGTCTGCTTCCGCTTTCCAATGCAAGATAGCAGGTTCTGGACATATGAAGTCTCCCGGCAACCTCCTCCTGACTCAATGCCATGAGATGACGAAGGAATCTAAGATTTCTGCCAAGACAGTTATTTGCAGCAACGTTTACACCCATTCCAATCCCTCTCTTATTATTCCAGCCGTTACTGAATTCTCTCTGTTCCCTGAATTATAACGCTAAGAAGTGATACAACTAACCCTGTCCGGGGCAAAATCTTCCTATAGATATAAAAGAATCTTCCTGTAGAGATATGCGCCGGCGTATTATAGAGTGTAAACTCTAATTATAAAGACAAATCTTTAATTCGGAGGATTATCCCATGGTCGGAGAGCTTAATAAGGCTGAGGTCGGGAAGAAAATAAAGGCAGCAAGAAGGAGTCTGCACCTGAGCAGAGAGGAATTCGCATCGAGGATTCCCATGTCCGCATCTTTTTTGCAGGATGTTGAGGGCGGTACCAAAGGCTTGTCGCTGGACAACTTTTACAAAGTTATCCGCGAACTTAACGTGAGCGCGGATTATCTTCTCAGGACTGACGGTGAGCGAATGGATGACGATGCAGAGAGAAATCTGATATTCGAGAGAGTCAGAGACGATATGGACAAGTGTGACACGGAAGCCTTAAGGGATATGGCGAACATTGTCAGATCGTTTGCAAACGCAGTGAACAGGGATAAGGAGTAGCAGAGGACAATATCGTATTGTGATTATACCGTTTCAGCCGCAGAGCTTAACCAGCCTGCGGCTGATATTTTTTGACGAAATCCGTATTTATGAAGAACCGGTGAAAAAAATAAATATGTATAGATATTTTGATTCCGTAGTTGTATAGTATATGAGAACGCACATCTAATCCGGAATTTATTTTCTTATCGGTGCCGTTCCAGTAAGAGCGGATCAAATCTTTTGACATCCAATCGTAACAGCAGAAAGGAATCTTATTATGTGGAAAACCATGGACGAAGCAACTCTTAACGCAAAAAAGGTGGCAGACCTGAGGCAGATCGCAAAGACCTTCGGGCTTGAAGGCTATGGGAAAATGAAGAAGGCAGAGCTTGTCGCAGCCCTGATGAACGATGGCGAGGGCGAAAAGGCCGAGAAGCCTGAGAAGAAAAAGCAGGCAGAAGAAAAAGCAAAGCGTGCGGATGAGTCTGTAAGGCAGACCGAAGAGCATGCCAAAACTGATGCTGACGAGGCTGAACATGAAGCAGGACAGGAAGATAAGGCGCGTCATCAAAGAGAACAGAACAAAGACCACAGGGATAAGAATCGCCAAAAGAAGCCGAGGGATAACAAGAATATAGTTCCGGACAAGGATGACAGGTTTGAAGCGGAAGGCATACTGGAGCTGGCAGATGACGGCTTCGGGTTCCTCAGGTTCAACAACTTCCTCACAAGTGACAAGGACATCTACGTTGCACCGGCCCAGATAAGAAGGTTCAATCTGAAGACCGGGGACAAGGTAAAGGGTATATGCAGACATCCTAATGAAGGCAACAGATTCGGAGCACTTCTCTACGTGGTATCCATAAACGGAGAAGAGCCGGGTGAGGCCATAAAGCGTCCGGATTTTGAAAATCTGACGCCTATATTCCCCAATGAGAAGTTCGTTCTCGAGAAGGGGTCAAGGGATTTAAGCCTGAGGCTCATCGATCTGATCGCGCCTATCGGCAAAGGCCAGAGAGGTCTCATCGTTGCACCGCCAAAGGCTGGCAAGACGGTGCTCCTCAAGAAGATGGCAAATGCCATAGAGAACAACTATCCCGAGGTGGAGATGATCGTTCTCCTGGTGGACGAGAGACCTGAGGAAGTCACGGATATGAAGAGAAGCCTCAAAGGGGGAGAGGTTATTTACTCTACCTTCGATGAGATGCCGCAGCATCACGTAAAGGTTGCGGAGATGGTGCTGGCAAGAGCACAGAGACTGGCGGAGCACGGAAAAGACGTGGTGGTGCTCCTCGACAGCATCACGAGACTTGCAAGAGCATATAACCTGGTTGTGCCGCCATCGGGCAAGACCCTTTCCGGAGGATTTGACCCGGGAGCATTGCACAAGCCGAAGAAGTTCTTCGGAGCAGCGAGAAAGATTGAAGAAGGCGGGAGCATAACCATTCTTGCTACGGCACTCGTAGAAACGGGGAGCAGGA
Organism: Bacillota bacterium; assembly: GCA_017457585.1. The sequence goes on from JAFTHD010000208.1 coordinate 5,847, forward strand.
TGGACGACCTGATCTACGAGGAGTTCAAGGGAACCGGCAACATGGAACTCCACCTTGACAGGAAGATGAGCGAGAAGAGGATATTCCCTGCGATCAATCTGAATAAATCGGGAACGAGAAGGGAAGATCTGCTCATGAATCAGGACGAGCTGGAAGCGATCTGGCACATGAGAAGAGCGCTCGGAAACAGAGATAATCAGGAAGCTTCAGAGGCGATCCTCGATAATCTGGCACACACGAGAGACAACAGAACGTTTATAGAGCTGATCAAGAAGGTAAGACTTGACTGATAGATGCAGACGGCAGCACGCAGGAGATGAGCAGCCGGTAAGGAAACAAATATGGATTTGAACAAGATACTCCTCAAGGAGGCCTGCCCGACCAAGATGGGCGGTCAGGCTGTCATGGAAGGAATCATGATGAAGGGGGAGAAGAAGACGGCGCTGGCCGTAAGACTCCCCGACGGAAGAATACGAATCAAGACGAAGGAAAACCCGGAACAGAAGAAGTGGATGACTTATCCTCTCCTGCGCGGCGTGGTTGCCTTTGTGGTGTCCCTCGTTCAGGGTACCAAGACGCTCATGGATTCTGCGGAGATTCTTGGAATGTACGACGATGAGGAGGAGTACAAGCCAAGCAGATTTGAGCAGTGGATAGAGACGAAGTTCGGAAGCAAAGCCCTCTGGAATTTCATGCTCTACTCTTCGGTGATCATTGCCGTTATCCTGTCGGTAGGGCTGTTTATCATACTGCCCACATGGGTCGTCAACCTGATGAAGCACGTTACGGACAGTGTATTTTGGCTTAACTTCGTTGAGGGCGTGCTCAGAATCGGGATGTTCATCGGATACATCTGGGCGGTCTCCTTCATGCCGGATATCAGAACCACCTTCCGGTATCACGGTGCGGAGCACAAGACCATACACTGCTTTGAGAACAGACTGGAACTGACGCCGGAGAACTGTCAGTCTTTCCCGACTCTCCACCCAAGATGCGGAACCAGCTTTCTCATGTTTGTATTTATCATAGCCTTTGCACCTCACTTCCTGCTGGGATGGCCGGTGCTCTGGCTCAGAATACTTACAAGACTCATGCTCCTTCCTGTAATAGCAGGGCTGTCCTATGAGCTGCTCAAGTGGGCCGGAAGGAGTGACAACATCGTAGTGAAGATACTCAGCCTGCCGGGACTTTACCTGCAGAAGATTACGACCAAGGAACCGGACAGAGGTCAGCTTGAGGTGGCGATCGCATCGATCAACGCAGTGAGAGACGATACTCCGGCGCGTGAGTACATAATTGGAAAGGATGGCAGCGAAGAGCCTGCCGATACAATAGATGAAGACGAGAATACTGATTAAAGAAGGGGAATACAGGCTCGCCAAGGCGTACGTCATGGATCCGAAAGTCGACGCGGAGGAGCTGTACAGCTTCCTGACGGGCGTTGACAGGGTGGCCATTTTCATGGATGCGGAGAAGGAAGTGGATAAGGAAACGGAAGAAAAGTACTTCCAGCTTATCGAAAAAAGGGCGACGAGGGTTCCCCTCCAGCACATTACAGGCCACCAGAGTTTCATGGGCTACGACTTCAAGGTGAACGATAAGGTGCTGATACCGAGACAGGATACGGAGACCCTTGTGACGGAGGCTGCGAGAGCGATACAGAGCACGGAGAGACCGAAACTGGGTCTCATGGACAGGTTAAAGGGACGAAAGGAGTGGGAGGTTCTGGATCTTTGCTGCGGCAGCGGATGCGTCGGAATTTCCCTAGCAAAGATATGCTCCAACATCGAAGTCACCGCTTCCGATGTGAGCGCTGAGGCGCTTGAGGTGGCAAGGGAAAACGCAAGTGAGCTTCGCGTCAAGATTGACTTTAAACAGGGGCACATGTTCATGCCGCACAAAGGGAGGAAGTTTGACATGATCGTCTGCAATCCGCCCTACATAAGGCGTGCAATAATCGAGATCCTGCAGGAAGAAGTGAAGGACTATGAGCCGAGAGTTGCCTTGGACGGGGGGCGTGACGGACTGGATTTTTCTCGCCTCATAGTAGATCAGGCGGCGGACGATCTCAAACCGAACGGTTTCCTGCTCATGGAGATCGGCCACGATCAGGGCGAGGATCTTCGCAAAATGCTCAAGGATTCCGGGCTGGGCATGGGAGAGACCCTGCGGGAGAAATATCCGAAGGAATACAGCTATGCCGAGCGGATCCGCACCCTGACAAGATCCATCTACGACCGCGATATACCCAGTGAGGAAGTTACCTTTCTGTGTGTGCACATTATCCGTGTGACACAGCACACCGAA
>JAFTHD010000209.1 GCA_017457585.1 Bacillota bacterium
AAGCAATGGGTGACAGACCTGTTACCATCAGACTCCTTGACCCACCTCTTCACGAGTTCATTCCTCACACTGACGAGGAACTGAAGGAACTGGCTGAGCAGATTAACAAGCCATACGAGAAGATCAAGAAGACAGCAGAAGAACTTCACGAGTTCAACCCAATGCTGGGGCACAGAGGCTGCCGTCTTGCAGTAACATATCCTGAAATCGCAGAGATGCAGACAGAGGCGATCATCACTGCTGCTATGGAAGTCAGAAAAGAACAGGGACTGGATATCATTCCTGAAATCATGATTCCACTCGTAGGAAACGTTAAGGAACTGGCTGACGTTAAGGCAACCGTAGTGAAGAAGATCGATGAAGTATTCGAAGCTGCCGGCGAAAAGTTCGATTATCTGATTGGAACGATGATCGAGATTCCAAGAGCAGCGCTCACTGCTGATGAGATTGCGCAGGAAGCTGAATTCTTCTCATTTGGTACCAACGACCTTACGCAGATGACGCTCGGATTCTCAAGAGACGACACTGGTAAGATCATCAAAGAATACAGAGACAAGAACATCTTCGAGGAAGATCCGTTCCAGAGCCTGGATCAGACCGGCGTAGGCAAGCTGGTTAAGATGGCTGCTGAACTGGGAAGAGCAGAGAGACCGAACATCAAGCTGGGTATCTGCGGAGAACACGGTGGAGATCCGAAGACAATTGCATTCTGCAACTCAGTAGGACTTAACTACGTTTCATGCTCACCATTCAGAGTACCTATCGCAAGACTGGCTGCTGCACAGGCTGCAATCGCTCAGAAATAAGGTATGGATTGCATTCGTATGCAGACGTGTTGTTAATATTCTGATAAAAACAATTCAGACTGTCACGTTAATATGTGGCAGTCTGTTATTGTGAGTCGGACTTATGCAATCTGTCTGCCGGATTTAATGACTGACTGGAATTAAAGGGGGATATCTTTAATATGGAAAGAGAAAAACTCGGATCAAGACTGGGTTTTATCCTGCTGTCCGCAGGGTGTGCCATAGGAATAGGAAACGTGTGGAAGTTCCCGTATATGGTGGGGCAGTATGGCGGAGGGGCATTCGTTCTCTGCTATCTGTTCTTCCTTGTCGTATTGGGGATTCCTATCATGACAATGGAGTTTTCCTGCGGAAGAGCCGCACAGAAGAGTCCGGTCAAGCTGTTCACGACACTTGAAAGACCGGGTCAGAAGTGGCACATACACGGCTATGCATGCATGATAGGGAACTATCTTCTGATGATGTTTTATACCACCGTGGCAGGTTGGATGGTGTACTATCTCTATTCAGCTGCGACGGGAAAGTATTCGGGACTAAATCCGGATCAGGTGGGGGATATGTTCGGAGAACTTCTGGCGAATCCCGTTCCAATGATAACGTGCATGGTTATAGTGGTAGTATTGGGATTTCTCATACTTTCAATGGGACTTCAGAATGGACTTGAGAGAATAACAAAGATCGTGATGCTCTTTCTTCTGATACTCATGGTTGTGCTGGCAGTACACAGTGCGGTAATGCCTGAAGGAAGAAGCGGTCTTGAATTCTATCTTAAACCTGATTTCGCAAAGATGATGGAGGTGGGTGTAGGACAGGTAGTGCTCGGAGCCATGACCCAGGCCTTTTTTACCTTGTCTCTTGGCATAGGATCGATGGCTATTTTCGGAAGTTATATCGGCAAAGAACGCTCCCTCCTGGGGGAGTCGGTTAACGTGGCCATTCTCGATACTTTCGTTGCCGTATGTTCGGGACTCATTATTTTCCCGTCATGTGCAGCATACGGAGTCGATGTGGACAGCGGTCCAAGCCTGCTCTTTATAACCCTTCCGAATGTATTCAACAATCTGCCGGGCGGCAGATTCTGGGGAGCGCTGTTCTTCCTGTTCATGGTGTTTGCGGCATTTTCAACGGTACTTGCCGTATTTGAAAATATCGTTTCATGCTGCATGGATCTTTTTGGATGGGGAAGGCAGAAGGCCTGCTATATCAACATTGCAGCGATGATCGTACTGTCGCTTCCGTGTGCAGCAGGATATAATCTTATGTCGGGATTTCAGCCCCTTGGAGAAGGTTCGTCTGCCCTCGACCTGGAAGACTTCCTCGTGAGCAATATCATGCTGCCACTCGGTTCTCTCGTATTCCTGCTGTTCTGCACGATCAGGAAAGGATGGGGATGGGACAACTTTGTGAAAGAAGCCAACACAGGCAAGGGCATAAGAATACAGAGGTGGATGAGAGGATACCTTACATACGTGCTGCCTTTGGTGGTACTGCTCGTATTTGCCATCGGTATATTATAGATTATTCTTTATAGATTATTCTTTGTTCGCCTACTGACATAGTAGGCGAATTGTGCTATAATGTTGCAAACACTTTTGAAGGGAATATAAGTTATGGACAAGAAAAGCTTTGATAAAAAGATGGAAAATGCGATGAGAGACATTGCAGAGATCGTGACGGCGGACTACCAGAAGGGCCGTGATATCGACAATATCGATGAGCTGTACAACATGCCCGAGAAGGACGAAATCATAGATATCACGGAGAAACTTCTGAGAATCGTTTTCCCGGGATATAACAGGGATAAGGTGTATAAATCCTACAACATCAACAACAATCTTGTCCTGCTGCTTGAAGATATAGCATTCAACCTGAACAAGCAGCTTGTTATCATCCTGAGAAGGGAAGCGCAGGATTACAGCGGTTCTTCTGACATTTTTTATGAAGAGGCTCTTAAGATAAGCACAGAGTTCCTCAGCAGGATACCTAAGATCAGGGAGTTCATCAACACGGATATTCAGGCAACCTTTGACGGAGACCCTGCAGCATATTCGAAGGATGAAATTATTCTCGCATATCCGGGTCTGTACGCGATCGCAATTAACAGGCTGGCTCATGAACTGTTCCTGATGAATGTTCCGCTAATCCCGAGAATCATGACCGAATACGCCCACGGTCTTACGGGAATCGATATCCATCCCGGCGCGACCATCGGCAAATACTTCTTTATAGACCACGGTACCGGTATCGTTGTAGGTGAGACTACACATATAGGTGATCACGTTAAGCTGTATCAGGGAGTGACCCTCGGCGCCTTATCTACGACTGCAGGACAAAGGCTCAGAAATACCCAGAGACATCCGACCATAGAGGACAATGTTACGATTTATTCGGGGGCTTCAATTCTCGGTGGAAATACGGTAATAGGCGCCAATTCGGTCGTAGGCTCCAACGTATTTATTACAACATCGATTAAGCCGTGGACGAGAGTGAGCGTTAAGAACCAGGAACTTCAGATTAAGGATAAGTCACCGCAAGCAGGAGACTTCGGAGAAGGCGGAATCGGGCAGGATTCCAGTTGGTTCTATACAATTTAATAATCGGTTGCAGACCCATCCATAGATTTAATATGGGTGGGTTTGAAATAAATTAGGTAAGGTGGTATGAAAATGATTGAATGGAAAAATCTGAGTGAGCTTGAGGCCTACAGAAAGCTTGCGAAAACAAAGAAAGTCAGCGTAGCCGAGCAGCTTAGCTCCGGTGACGGTGCGAAACGTGTAGGAGAATACAGAGCTCCCATGGCAGCGGATCTGGAATATAACTATGCAGCAAAGGCTGTCGACGATGAAATAATCGAGAGACTTGCGGAGCTTGCACGGGAGGCGCAGCTTACGGACAAATATGCAGCCCTCTATAACGGAGATATGATCAATACAGGTGAAAACCGCCTTGTACTTCATCAGCTTACCCGCGGACAGCAAGGTGACGATGTCATTGCAGACGGAGTGAACAAAAGAGAATTCTATGAAAAAGTTCGTGAGCGTATTGCATCCTTTGCGGACAAAGTTCATTCCGGAGAGATAACAAATGAGAACGGTGAAAAGTTCACTACGGCAGTCCAGATAGGAATCGGCGGCAGCGACCTGGGACCGCGTGCCATATATATGGCCCTCGAAAACTGGGCTCGGGCAAATGGCACTTTCAAAATGGAAGCCGGATTCATCAGCAATGTAGATCCGGATGATGCGGCGGCCGTATTATCATCTGTCGATTTGCCCCATACCCTCTTCATTCTCGTTTCAAAGTCGGGGACTACCCTTGAAACTTTGACCAACGAGACCTTCGTGAAGAACGCATTAAAGGCAGCTGATCTTGATCCTGCGAAACATATGGTCGCAGTGACCAGTGAGACATCACCTCTTGCAAATAGCAGCGACTACCTTGACGCCTTCTTTATGGATGACTATATCGGAGGCAGATATTCATCGAGTTCCGCTGTGGGAGGGGTTATACTTTCCCTGGCATTCGACTCAGAAGTGTTCGAAAGATTCCTAAAAGGTGCGTCTGAAGCGGACAGAATGGCAAAAGAGCCGGAAGTACGAGAGAATGCTGCAATGCTCGATGCCTTAATCGGTGTATATGAGAGAAATGTTCTGGGATTTGGAGCAACTGCCGTATTGCCTTATTCTCAGGCACTTTCCAGATTCCCTGCCCATCTCCAACAGCTTTATATGGAGTCCAACTGCAAGT
>JAFTHD010000210.1 GCA_017457585.1 Bacillota bacterium
AGCAGCTCCTAACATCGACATGAGCAACGCTTGCGCATATGACCAGGGAATCAACGAAGGCATCCAGAATGCATTCCACGATTACTTCGATGGAACAATCGATGAAGCTAAGGCAAAGGCTAACTTCGAAACTGCAATCAAGGAACTGTATCCTGAACTGGAAACAGTTAACTGGCCAGAATAATTAATAAGGCTAATGGTATAAGGGTGGCAGTAATGCCACCCTTTATATTACTGAATCAGGCCCTTTGACAGGAGGTCAATCGAGATGGAACGACTCGACAAGAAAAAGGGTATTAGCTACGCGAAGTGGGGATATATATTTATCCTGCCGTTCTTCATTGCATTCTTTGTATTTCAGCTAATACCGCTGATATCGACATTCTATTATAGTTTTTTTGAATACTACAGGTCCGGATTGACCATTATAGGTCCAAATCCAGTAGGACTTGATAATTATAAGGCACTCTTTGAGAGCGATTTCCCGAAGTACATGGGGAACACAGTCATCATGTGGCTGCTTGGTTTCGTACCTCAGATCATCGTTTCTCTGGTGCTGGCTGCTTGGTTTACAGATCTGAGACTTAGGATCAAGGGCAAGCAGTTCTTCAAGGTAGTTATCTACATGCCAAACCTGATCATGGCGAGCGCATTCGCAATGCTGTTCTTCGCCCTGTTCTCAGCGAACGGTCCTGTAAACGCATTCCTGCAGTCTTCAGGAATCACCGACGGCCCGGTACGATTCCTTACCACGGTATGGGGATCGAGAGGTTTGGTAGGTCTGATGAACTTCCTCATGTGGTTCGGTAACACGACCATACTTCTGATGGCAGCAGTCATGGGCATCAGTCCATCCCTCTTTGAGGCAGCAGAACTGGACGGATGCACATCGACGCAGACATTCTTCAAGATTACACTGCCGATGATAAGACCGATTCTGGTATATGTACTAATCACTTCTATGATCGGTGGTCTGCAGATGTTCGACGTACCGCAGATCTTGACAAATGGTAAGGGAACGCCTGACAGAGTGACTGAGACTGTCATCATGTTCCTGAACAACCACTTGTACAGCAAGAACTTCGGTATGGCAGGTGCAATATCCGTAGTACTGTTTATCATCTGTGCAATTCTCTGTCTCGTTGTTTACTTCGTACTCAATGATGAAGACAGAGATATGAAGAAGGCAAAGAAGCTTGCAAAGAAGAGAGCAAAAGAAGGGAGGGCGTAGGTAATGGAAAAAAGAACTTCTTACGGTAGAACCGTTCTGGCTTACGTAGTACTCATTATCCTGGCATTCCTGTGTCTGTTCTTCTTCTACATACTGATCATCAATGCAACGAGAAACCATTCACAGATCCAGCAGGGATTCTCCTTCGTTCCGGGAAGCTCACTGATGCGAAACTTCCACAACGTAATGAACGATGCGAATATTCCGGTACTGTCAGGTCTCAAAAACAGCCTTATAGTATCGTCCCTTGCAGCAGCGCTTGCCACTTACTTCTCAGCGCTCACGGCATACGGTCTCTACGCATATCAGTTTAAGCTAAAGAAGCCGGCATTCATTTTCATCATGCTGATTCTGGTAATGCCTACGCAGGTATCGGCACTTGGTTTCGTAAGACTCATGACAAGCATGGGACTCATGAACACTCTGTGGCCGCTGTTCCTGCCATCCATTGCAGCACCGGCTGTATTCTACTTCATGTACAGCTACATGCAGTCATCACTTCCGCTGGAACTTGTTGAGGCTGCAAGAATCGATGGCTGCAGTGAGTTCAGAACATTTAACAGGATTGTAATTCCAATCATGAAACCTGCTATTGCAGTACAGGCTATTTTCACATTCGTTACCACATGGAACAACTTCTTCGTTCCGGCACTGATCATTTCAGAGAACAGCAAGAAGACGATGCCAATCCTCATCGCAGCTCTGAGAAGTGCCGACTTCATGAAGTTCGACATGGGTAAAGTATACATGATCATACTCTTGGCAATACTGCCGATAATAGTTGTTTACATCATACTTTCCAGATACATCATCGCAGGTGTTACTCTGGGCGGAGTGAAAGAATAGGAGGAACAGTAATGGCTGGCATTAGTTTTAAGAATGTAGTAAAAACATACGACAACGGGGTTACGGTCATTCCTGATCTTAACCTTGACATCAACGATAAAGAATTTGTAGTTTTAGTAGGACCGTCAGGCTGCGGTAAATCGACGACGCTTCGTATGATCGCAGGTCTGGAAGGCGTATCCGACGGCGAACTTTTCATAGGCGATACGCTTATGAACGCAGTACCGCCAAAGGAAAGAGACATTGCTATGGTTTTCCAGAACTATGCTCTGTATCCGCACATGAGCGTTTACAAGAACATGGCCTTCGCGCTCAACCTTCAGAAGAGACCGAAGGATGAGATCGACAAGAAGGTTAAGGAAGCTGCCGAGATCCTGGGACTGACAGAGTATCTCGATCGTAAGCCAAAGGCGCTGTCAGGTGGACAGAGGCAGAGAGTTGCTTTGGGAAGAGCGATGGTAAGAAACCCGTCCGTATTCCTGCTTGACGAGCCGCTTTCAAACCTGGACGCAAAGCTGAGAACGGAGATGAGAAGCCAGATTTCAAAGCTTCACAAGCAGCTTGAGACGACTTTCGTATACGTTACGCACGACCAGACAGAGGCAATGACCATGGGAGATCGTATCTGCGTTATGAAGGATGGAGTCATCCAGCAGTTTGATACTCCGCAGACTCTCTACAACCATCCTTGCAACCTGTTCGTTGCAGGATTCATCGGTTCACCTCAGATGAACTTCGTGGACGCTGTAGTAGAGAAGGCTGACGATGGATACGAGCTGGTATTTGATAACACACGCGTTCCTTGCAGCAGCGAAAAGCTTGCCGACTATCTCGGTAAGACCGTTGTTCTCGGATTCAGACCTGAGCATCTCCACGCTGAGCCGGAGTTCATTAAGGGCGGAAACGTTATCGAAGCCGTTGTAGACCTTGACGAAATGATGGGTTCAGAGACATTCCTGTATATGAACTATGCAGGAGCAAAGATGATTGCAAAGGTTCCTTCAAAGGTTATCGCACCTGCAGGATCCAACATTGCACTGGCCATCGATGTGGATCAGATTCACGTATTTGACAAGGAAACGGAAGTGGCTTTGTTCTAAATTGTTCTAATCATACAAATTAGTGTCACAAATTAAAAAAGTCCCGGAACTGAGATTGTTTCTCTTTCTCAGCCGGGACTTTTGCCTTTCTGTTTATGACGGAATCAGACTGCTATCAGGAGCCTATTAGAGGGACAATTGCGCCGATGAGACCGGCGTCGTTTCCCAGCTCTGCCAGCTTAAACTCAGTGTCAATGGAAGCGTGAAAAACTTTGCTTCTGTAAGCTTCCTGCAAACCTTTGAGCAAGTATTCCCCTGCATGAGATACGCCGCCGCCGATGATAAACATATCTGGATCCGTTACAGAAGCCACGCTGGCAAGAGCCGTTCCGAGGGTGTCAAAGAAGAAATCGCATATCTCTATTGCACATGCATCTCCGGACTTTGCGGCATCAAAAACGTCCTTTGCGATTGGAGAAGCATCCAGACTGCGAAGAGTCGTTTCAGCATCCGTGACGGATAGAACAGCGTTAGCAATTCGCGAAATTCCGGTGGCCGAAACGTAATATTCCAGATCGGCAGAAGCATTGAGATCTGCACCTTTTGAAATCAAAACCTGCAGAAGCAAGTGGGTCGGTGAAACTGGCATATGGCCTATTTCACCTCCGGAACCGAATGCTCCCGTGACGATTTTGCCATCAACGATAACGCCGCCGCCGACCCCCGTTCCAAGGGTCACCATGACTGCACTGTTCGCAGAACCGCTCGCCTTAGATGCATGAAGCTCCCCGAGAGCAGCCGCATTGGCGTCGTTGAGCACGCTTATCTTGTCGATGCCTGAGAGTCCAGTTAGAATATCGCTCACATTGACGGTAGTTTCCCATCCCAGGTTAACGCACTTGTTCACAAACTGGTTGCCGTCAGCATCTGTCAGAACAGGACCGGGAACGCCTATGCCGAGTCCGGAAACTTGCGTCAGAGCTATGTCGGCCTCCTCTGCAAGCTGACGCAGAGCCTTTGCAGTATCGGACAGGATCTCAGCACCGCCATCTTCCGTTCTCGTGGGTATGACTTTTTTGTTCAGAAGGGCAGGATCGGCCTCATCCGAGTAAAGTCCCAGCTTAACGGTAGTTCCACCAATATCTATTCCAATCAGGTAGTTGTTGTCGCTCATTGCGTAGACCTCTCATATATTAGAATTAATCGCAGGAAGCTCCTTCCGGCAGGTTCCATTATACGATATGAGCAAAGCTTTGTCCATGTTGGCCGGTGCCGGGGAATAATGCCTGTTGCATATATAAGGAACTCCGGCGATTTCTCGCCGGAGCAGTCATATAACTTAGGTTAAACCCCAAAGCTTCAGAGAACCGCGACTTTGTGCAGGGCACTAAATTGTCGCCCTCTTTGTAGAGGCTTAGTTAAATGTCGATGTACCAACGCCCTTCCAGTATGGTGTGGCGTTCGTTGTGTATGATATGCTGCCATTTCTGAGGTCATATCCTGATTTGCCTTTGATTTTGATTGTAATCTTCTTGACCTTATCGTGTTTGCATTTTGCCTTTTTAACCTTCTTCAAAGTCTTGGATGCGATGGTCTTCCCATTGGATTTAATGGTAATCTTCAGCTTCTGGTAGTACAGCATATCAAATATTCGGTTATTGACTACATATCCGGTGATGGTATATGTGCTGCCGCTCAGACTGACCTTCGAAATCCTGAATGGTGCATTGCCGTATTTGACAGAGGCAAGGTTGGTGTTTACGCTGAAACTCTTCTTGTTTGCGGCACCCTTTTTCTGTGCAGATGCAGGGCCTGCTGATGCAGATTTCATTACGCTCGTCTTTATTATCGGTGCAACCTTGTACTTGGCTTTTCCGGCGCCCTTTGTGCTGTAAATGTAAGTCGTGGTTTTACCGAGGGTCTTGACGACTTTGCCATTGCAGTACACTTTGTAGCCTGTGGCACCGGTGACGCTGCTCCATTTAAGCCCTGCTTTTTTGGCAGAGATCTTGGTCACGCTTATTGAAGGTTTGGATAATTTGCTGGAGCTGACCGTGACAGTCTTCCAGGATGTAGAGGCAGTTTCCTTGCCGCTTGAATCGGTGTAGTACAGCCTGTACTTAAAGGATGCCTTTGCCGTATAACTGATTGGAACTGAATCCCAGTACTGTCCGCCATATCCGAGGCTCTTGTTGAGAATCGTTTTTGATTTTGGTGATACTTCCTTCAACTCAATACGTGTGAAAGTATCGTATTGATAGATGTTGATATCGGCCTTCCCCGGGGTCGTACTTGAGCTAATCCTAACAGTTACATCGCTCCAGGCAGGTGGAACGGTGCTTTCCGATCCACTGCCGCCTTGGTCACTACCGCCGCCTGGGTTGCTGCCGCCTTGGCCACTGCCGCTTGCATCAACAATTTTAAAAGTTGTTGTTGCTGTGCCCGAGTAATTCCCCTTACCCTGAATCGTCACAGTCGCTGTCCCGACGGCAGTATTATTGCTGTAACTAACCGTGTAATCGGTATCCTTTGTTAAAACTGTACTTCCATATTTAACGGTAACAGTTGGGGTTATCGCTTTCCCGGTATAGGTCTGGTCAGCAATTGGAGAGATTGTTGCA
>JAFTHD010000211.1 GCA_017457585.1 Bacillota bacterium
GAGCACCTCGTCTCCGTAGGCAGTGCCGAACCTTTCGTTTATCGTATGAAAATGGTTCACGTCCACGATGATGGCGTCCATCTCCAGCTCCTTGTGGTGCTGGTCAAACTGCTCTGCGTAGTTGTAAAAGTAGTCCTTGTTGTAGAGGCCCGTCAGCGCGTCTCTCTCCGTGGAATGGATGATCTCTCTGTCTTCTGCAAGCTCGATGGTCTTCAGTACCCTCGCCTTTACAACCTCAGGAATCGGGTATGGCTTCGGTATGAAGTCCATGGCGCCGTCTTCGAGGCTCTCAACTTCCGCTTTCTGGTCTGCCGTCATGACGATGATCGGGATTTTTTTCAGCTCAGGACTGGCCTTCACCGTTTTGAGAACCTCAGAGCCGCTCATGACAGGCATCATAAGATCCAGGAGAACGATGGACACCGTATGGATGTTCTCCCTCATTTTCTGCAGAGTTTCCTCGCCGTTCTCGGCGTAAATCAGCTCGTACACGTCTTCGAGGACGCTGCCCAGCATCTCTCTGTTGATCCACTCGTCATCTGCTATGAGAACTTGTCTTTTGCCGCTGGCAGAATAAAATTTCTCATGACTTTTAAGCATTCTTACTGCTCCTTCCGTAGATGTATTTCTTCAGAGTTTTAACCAGTTCTTCCGGGTCAAAAGGTTTGGATACGTGGGTATCCATACCTGCTTCAATTGAATTCTGTACGTCTTCTTCGTATGCATTGGCGCTCATGGCGATAATAGGAATGTTCCTGAAGTATTCGCCTTCCAGCGCTCTGATTGCCCTGGTCGCTTCGTATCCGTTCATGACAGGCATCTGAATGTCCATGAGCACGGCCTTGTAGTAACCTTCTCCCTTTGCGGATATGGTGTCAACGCCCTCTTTGCCATCTGACGCACGCTCCGTCGTGATGCCAAACTGCTCGAGGACCATCATTGCGATCTCCGCATTGACGTCGTTGTCCTCTACGAGGAGGATCCTATCGCCTTCGATGTCGTAATCCTCGTAGGCCTCATGCTGACTTCTGCCGTCCGCCTGTCCTGCCTCCTCCGCTCTCGTCTCGAGAGGGATCACCACCGTAAACTCGGAGCCTTCTCCCAGCTTACTTTCCACGGATATCTTACCGCCCATGAGTTCGACGAGCCTTGCCGTTATCGCCATGCCAAGACCTGTTCCCTGTATCTTGTCGATTCTCGAATTCTTTTCCCTTGAGAAGCTCTCGAAAATGTGCGGCAGGAAGTCCTCGCTTATACCAACGCCCGTATCCTTGACGGAGAAGGTGTAACGCGACTTACCATCTTCTGCCGGCTCTTCCTTTGCCCCTATGAAGATGTCCCTTCCCTCCGGCGTGTATTTAATGGCGTTGCTTATGATATTGATCATGATCTGCTCGAAGCGAAGCTCGTCTGCCACCACGAGACTGTGCTTCATCGAATCCACATCGTATGATATGTTCAGCGACTTTTTCTCCGCCTGAGATCTCGTGATGTCTGCGATTCTTGAGAAAATCTCCGAAAGGTCGCAATCGCCAGGGCTTAGCTGGATCTTGCCGCTCTCGATCTTTGACATGTCGAGGATGTCGTTTATGAGGGACAGCAGGTACTTGCTCGAGGAACTGATCTTATCGAGTGAATCACCAACTGTGTCGCTTTCGTCCATGTGGCTCTTTGCAATATTGGTGTATCCGATGATTGCGTTCATCGGAGTTCTGATGTCGTGGGACATGTTGGAGAGAAAATCGCTCTTCGCCTGGCTGCTTCGCTCCGCTTCATTTCTTGCAGCCTCGATGGTCTCCTTGATTTCCTCTTCCTTCTGCTGCAGTTCCGTTATGTCCTGACGGGCTATGATGAACTCCTTGATCTTGCCCATCTCCCTCGTGACGGCTATGAAGTTGTAGGTGAACCACTCCTCTTTGCCGATAGGCGCGTGCAGCTTATAGGAAAGCACGTCCTGCCCGCGGTTTAATTCATCTATGATTCTGTCCAATGAAAGCAGCTTCTCCGCCGCCTTTCTCTCACCTTCGTCGCGGAATCTGTCGAGGAGGGACGAAACGAAGGTTTCATAATCCCCTACGTTAGGAATCTCTCCCACCTCAGGCATTCCCTCTATATAGTCGTACCTGCCCGTGTCCGCATCGACTATGATGAAGTTCTCGAAAAGAGAGGACATGGCAGTGTGAATATCGTTTGAATTCTTCGCCTCTGCAACGATTCTCTTCCTCTGGGAAATGAATCTGAGCGTGTAGAACACGAGCAGCGCCAGGAAGATGAACACGAGGGCCACGAGAAGCTCTATACCGTTAATATTGGAATTTATGATCATGCTCGTGTAGGCCTCAACCGGAAAGTCCATGACGAGGAACAGCTCCGATTCGTCGTCGAGATACACGATGCATCCTGCCGACTGTTCGTCCCCCTCCAGATACCTGAACGCGTTATTCTTTTTCAGGCTGAAGGCCTCTTCCACATCCGTCAGCTCAGACTCAGTGGCTATTTTCTCGTCTTTTAGCCGCTTGACAAAGTTGCTGTAGTTCTCGTTGCCAAAGGTGTTGTACAGTACGTTCCCTTCTTTATCGCAGAGGAGCACCTCGCAGTCGTATCCGAACATTTTCATGGAGAGGATGTCGTTCATGAACTCCTCACCGTAAAAGCCTATGACGAAGCCAATGACTTCGCCATTCATTTTAACCGGCGAATAAAATCCCACCTGCCTCTCGCTGGTTACCTTGGAGTCCATTATGTACGTGATCCCCGAATTGCCAGAGATGGCATCAGCAAAGTACTCTCTGCTGCTTACGTTGGCCTGAATAATCTCCTCTTCGGTGGTGTAGTCCCGTCCCTGCAGGTCGATAAACCTGAGATAGCTGAAGGCAAACTGTCCCTCGTAAGCTTTGAGAACTTTTCCCACAATCTTCACCTGTTCTTCGTCCAGGTTGCTGTCGTCCTTTACGTTAAGGGCTGCAGGATTCAGGCCGTTCTTCTCGAATTCCGTCCTGAAGATCATCGCCGCAGAATCGATGTACCTGGTGTTCTCGCTAAACAGATCCCTTATAAGCGTCGCTCTCTGCTCCGTAATGTCGGATATATAGGTCTCGTTCTGCGCCGAAATCCTCTTCTCGTTTACGTTGTAAAAAAGGGTGAAGGAAAGAGCCACCGCAGCAATGATCACAACGACTGCAATAATGTTGGTGGCTAATCTATTGTCTTTTACGGTATTTTTCATCGTTTCAATTCCCGGTTTAAGCCGTAAGGCTATCGTCTTGATAAAGGCATAGTCTTATACAGAATAATTATACTACAAAAGTACGGTTTAAGCACATATTTGAGAATAGATTGACGAAAAAACCATCCCCGCGTTGGCGCGGGGTTTCCTTATACAAAAAGACCGGCCTTGCCGGCTGGTCCTTTAATGGTTCTAAAAAATATGTTGGGGTGGCTCACGAAAAGTGAGCCACCATTTTTGGGCTTGAATTTACAATCTAAGTGCAACAACTAAATAATGACCCATAGTCTGGTACAATGGTGTTTGCGAAGACATCCACATACCAGGAGGTACTATGAGTCATTACAA
>JAFTHD010000212.1 GCA_017457585.1 Bacillota bacterium
ACAACAAGATATCCCTTTACGTAAGGTATACGGATCTTGCAACGGGAGAAGAAGAGAGCAGACTGATAAACAAGAACGCGTAATTAACGATTGGACAGGTGAAAGCGATGAAAGAATTTGAACTGAAGTACGGGTGCAACCCGAACCAGAAACCATCGAGGATATACATGGATAACGGAGAGGAGCTGCCGATTCAGATATTAAACGGCAGACCGGGATACATCAATTTCCTGGACGCCTTCAACTCCTGGCAGCTTGTGAAGGAGCTTAAAGCCCAGCTGGGGATGCCGGCTGCAGCATCATTTAAGCACGTAAGCCCTACATCGGCGGCAGTAAGAACGGTGCTGCCGGAGAAGCTGAAGAAAGCCTGCTTCGTAGATGACATAGAAGGGCTGGATGAAAGCCCTCTTGCCTGCGCCTATGCGAGAGCGAGAGGTACGGACAGAATGTGCTCCTTCGGTGACTGGATTGCACTTTCGGACGTTTGCGACGTGACGACAGCTACCCTCATTAAGCGAGAGGTGTCCGACGGCGTCATTGCGCCGGGATACGAGCCGGAAGCCCTGGAGATATTGAGCTCCAAGAAAAAAGGCAACTACAACGTCGTTGCCATAGACCCTGACTACGTGCCGGCGGAAAAGGAGCACAAGCAGGTGTTCGGCATCACCTTCGAGCAGGGAAGGAACAACTTTGAAATCAACAAAGAACTGCTTTCAAACGTGGTGACAGCCAATAAGGAACTTCCGGAAGAAGCGGTGAGAGATCTCATCATTGCGCTGATTACGCTGAAGTACACCCAGTCCAACTCGGTATGCTTTGCAGTTGACGGGCAGGCAATCGGCGTCGGTGCCGGTCAGCAGTCGAGGGTGCACTGCACCAGGCTGGCAGGCGGCAAAGCTGACACCTGGTTCCTGAGGCAGAGCGACAAGGTGCTGAACCTGCCGTTCAGAGAGGACATCGGAAGACCTACGAGAGACAACGTCATAGACGGGTACATCAACCAGAACGAAGAAGACGTGTGCGAAGAGGGCATCTGGCAGAACTACTTTACGGAGAGACCGGAGCCTTTCACAAAAGAAGAGCAGAAGGCGTATCTGGCTGAAATCAGCGGTGTGTCCTGCGGATCGGACGCATTCTTCCCGTTCAGCGATAACGTGGAGAGAGCGTACAGAAGCGGCACCAGCTATATAGCAGAACCGGGCGGATCCATCAGAGACGACGCGGTCATCGAGTGCTGCGACAAGTACGGCATCGCAATGGCATTTACGGGCATGAGACTTTTCCATCACTAAGGAGGACGAAGATGAGAGTATTAGTAGTAGGCGGCGGCGGAAGAGAGCACGCCATTTGCTGGAAGCTGGCGCAGAGCGACAAGCTGACAAAGCTTTATTGTGCACCGGGGAACGCAGGCATAGCGGACGTTGCAGAGTGCGTGCCGGTAGGAGCAGAGGACATAGACGGAATCTGCGCTTGGGCAGCAGGTAATGATATAGACCTGGCCGTCATCGGACCTGAGGTGCCCCTTGCCATGGGCATCGTTGACAGACTGGCTGAAGTTGGCGTTAAGACCTTCGGACCGAACGCCAAGTGCTCACAGCTCGAGGCCAGCAAGTCCTTTACGAAATCATTCCTGGCTCGCCACAATATCCCGACGGCAGGCTACAGGGAATTCACGGACAAGGAAGAACTCCTCGCAAATGTGGGACTCTACGGATACCCGATGGTTCTCAAGGCTGACGGACTGGCTGCAGGAAAGGGCGTTGTGATTCCTGAAAACGAGGAGGATGCGAAGGCGGCCATCGAGGAAATGATGGGGGAAAGAGTCTTCGGATCGGCTGCAGACAAGATCGTCGTAGAGGAATTCCTGACGGGAGTAGAGGCTTCCATGCTCTGCTTCGTAGACCACAACAGCATCGTTCCCATGGAGTCGGCGCAGGACTACAAGAGAATCTACGATCAGGACAAGGGTCCAAACACGGGCGGCATGGGGACCTATTCCCCGAGCCTGCTCTTTAACGAGGAGATAGAAGATCAGATCAGGGAGAGGATACTGGAGCCGACCCTGGCAGGTTTTCAGGCCGACGGGCTGGATTTTCAGGGGGTTCTCTTCATAGGTCTCATGCTTTCAGATGAAGGCCCGAAGGTTATCGAATTCAACAACAGGTTCGGAGATCCGGAGACCCAGTCGGTGCTTGCAAGACTGGACTCAGATCTGCTTGAAATATTCCTGGCTGTTACCGAGAACCGGCTGGCAGATGTGGATATCAAGTGGAAGGAGGACAAGGCCGTATCGGTAGTTCTGGCTTCCGGCGGATACCCGGGCAGCTACGAGAAGGGCAAAGTGATCTCAGGCCTGGGGGACGTGGATGGAGACGTGATCGTTTTCCATGCAGGAACGAAGTTCGCAGAAGACGGAAGCGTCCTGACGTCAGGAGGCAGAGTGCTGGCGGTAACGGCAACGGGAAAGACCCACGACGAGGCGCGTGCCAAGGCATATGACAACGCAAAGCGCATCACCTTTGACGGGGCGTATATGAGAAACGACATCGGACTGATTAACAGAAGGTAATTTGGGAAGGAGAAGAGCCATGTCAGATGAGAAGAAGACGATCATAACCATCAGCAGAGAATTCGGCAGCGGCGGGAGACTGATAGGTAAACGCCTGGCGGAGAAACTGGACGTGCCGTATTACGACAAGCAGCTTCTCGACAGGATCGCTGAGGAGTCGGGATTCAGTGCAGAGATGATGAAGGACGCAGAGATGAAGGCAAAGAACAGCTTCCTCTACAGTCTTGCATCTGCAATGGGCACCAGGGATGTAGGCCCTGACAGCCTGTCCCTCAACGAGCGGTTTTTCCTCGCCCAGTTCGATACCATAAGGAAGATTGCAGAGGAAGGATCCTGCGTCATCGTAGGAAGATGTTCCGACTACATCCTGAGGGCAACGCCTGAGGCCAGCCATATATTCATCTACGCGGAGGAGGCGGATAAGATTCGCCGCGCCGTAGAGGAATACGGGGTCCCTGAGGAAGAGGTTAAAAAGCTCATGCGCGACACGGATAAGGCGAGGGCAAACTACTACTCCTACCACACGGGCCGCAAGTGGGGCGAGCATCAGAACTACAGCCTCAGCATCGACAGCGGCTTTGCAGAGATCGAAGATATTGTAGATCTCATCATCAGATACAATCAGGTCAGACTTTACAGACCGGATTACAAGAAGGCGTAATGAAAGTATTTATCTACAGTTTAAGAGATTACGACGAGCAGGACTTCATGGTGGAGTTCTGCTCTCAATATGGGCTGGAGTACGGATATACGGCGGAAACTCCGTGCATGGACAATCTGCACATGGCGGAGGGTTACGATGCGGTGAACATCATCACCACGCCAACGGACAAAGCCATGATAGACGGCTGGATAGATGCAGGCGTCAAGTGCATCGCCACGAGAACCATCGGATACGACCACATCGACTACAGGTACGCTGCGTCAAAGGGCGTGGGCGTCGTCAATGTGACCTATTCTCCTGCAACCGTTGCAGAATATACGGTCATGATGATTCTCATGGGACTGAGAAGGGTCAAGCACATCAGGGAGCGGGCTGAGCTCCAGGACTTTTCCCTCAAAGGAAAGATCGCTCGCGAGCTGTGCCAGTGCACGGTGGGAATCGTGGGAACCGGCAGAATCGGCGAAGCCGTCATAGACTGTCTCAGCGGATTCGGATGCAAGATTCTGGCGTATGACCCTTTTGAAAAGGAGTCTGTCAAGGAGAGGGCAGAGTATGTGACCCTGGACAAGCTGCTTTCAGAAAGCTATATCATATCCCTTCACGCTCCGGCACTCGACGGAACCTATCACAT
>JAFTHD010000213.1 GCA_017457585.1 Bacillota bacterium
ATTGCAGCCAAGGTATAGTAGACGGTTTAGCTACATCGCTCTTGTAAGGTGTTGCAGACGGTTTCTCACATTGCGCGTACATGTCCCATGCACGATGACAGGGCAGGGAGTACAGTTCGTCTGCGATGTCGAAGATGAGCCTCTGGGACTTTTCCCAGCCGAGGCACGGATCTGTGATGGACTTACCGTATACGCCTTCACCGATTTTCTGGGCTCCGTCTTCTATGTAACTTTCGATCATGAGACCCTTAACCATGTTGTCGATATCTTCGTTGTATCTCTTAGAATCCATGATCTCGTGAGCGATTCTGATCTGCTCCAACGGCTTCTTGCCCGAGTTGGCATGGTTCGTATCGATGATGACGGACATGTTCTGCAGGTTCTGAGTTTTGTAGGAATCGTGAACCTCCAGCAGACTTTCGTAGTGATAGTTCGGTGAGTTGTGACCCTTCTCGTTCACGAATCCCCTGAGAATTGCGTGGGTCAGGTCGTTTCCAAGAGTCTCAACTTCCCATCCTCTGTAGATGAACTTATGAGGTGACTGGGCTGCGATGATGGAGTTCAGCATTACCTGCGTTTCACCGCTGGTGGGGTTCTTCATGCCTACCGGGATGCTCATGCCGCTTGCCGTCAGCCTGTGCTGCTGGTTTTCAACGGAACGTGCACCGACTGCTACGTATCCGAGAAGGTCGGAAAGGTATCTGTAGTTCTCAGGGTAGAGCATCTCATCTGCGCAGGTGAGTCCCGTCTCCTCGATGGCTCTCTGGTGCAGACGCCTGATAGCGATGATCCCCTCAAGCAAATCCTCGTTTTTCTCAGGATCCGGCTGGTGAACCATTCCCATGTAGCCCTGCCCCGTTGTACGCGGCTTATTTGTATAGATTCTCGGTATGATGATCAGCTTATCCTTTACCTTTTCCTGAACCTCAGCCAGCCTGTAGGTGTAGTCCATTACAGCATCTTCTCTGTCGGCAGAGCAAGGTCCTATGATGAGGATGAACTTGTGGCTTTCGCCTCTGAAAACATCGGCGATCTCCTTGTCGCGTCTCTCTTTTATCGCTGCAATTTTATCCGTAACGGGATACTTTTCTTTTATATCCTGCGGAATCGGTAGTTTTCTCGTAAAAATGCTGTTCTTCATTACAAATATCTCCTGTGTTTTTTTGGCAAGTGCAATTATATCATAACAGCGCGAACATTTGTACTAAATCAATGTTAAATCTTTTATGATTCATGTTATAATAACCTCGTGCGCGTAAGGCGCAGATAATCGAAAAAGAGAGGGATAGGAATGATAACGGGTAAGCAGAGAAGCTATCTGAAAAAACTGGGGCAGGATCTTGAGCCCCTGGTATACATAGGCAAAAACGACATTACTTCTACTGTAATCGATGAGATGGACAATTTGCTGAGTTCGAGAGAACTGGTCAAGGCGAAGGTGCAGGAGTCAAGCAGCCTCGAAACCAAGTGGGCAGCCAACGAAATGGCAAGACTGACTGACGCGGAGTTCGTTCAGGCCATCGGTAAAAAGTTCGTTCTCTACAGGCAGGCGAGAGACCCTGAGAAGAGGAAGATCGTTCTTCCGAAGTAGGATTTTTCGCAAAGGTGACGCGTTACGGGAGAGAGAACGGGAAATGAGTAACAGGATAATGAGTGCAGAGGAGATGAGCGGCAGGCAGAGAGCCGAGTTCATCCTGGAGATGATTCACAGAATGAACGTTCACCACACTCTTTGGTTCAGGGAAGTGGAGCATCAGCTTGGCTTCGAAAAGGCGCTGGCCGCCATGGAACATGCATGGACTAAGACAAAGGCTGTGAGCATGAAGCGGTACGCATCTCTTTTCGGTTTTGAACAGGAGGAAGGCGTTCCGGATTTCCTCGCGGATATGTCAGAGGAAAAGCAGCTTGCCCTCATAGACGATATCGCGAAGAACTGGCTGGCGCAGGACGGCTTCTGGTTTCAGGCCGTTGAGTTTACGGAGGGTATGAACGATGCCAAGAGGTGCAACGACTCCACCTGGGGAAGGTTCTCACCCTTTGAGGCATGGTCGGTCAAAAAGCTTTTGGGGCTGGGGGAGCACCCGGGACTGGAAGGCCTTGAGCAGGCATTGGGATTCAGGATGTACGGCAGGCTCAACGTTCAGTCAACAAGATGGGAGGACGGCGCCCTCATTTTTGAAATGAACGACTGTAGGGTGCAGAGTGCCCGCATGAGAAAAGGTCTGGAGGACTACCCGTGCAAGAGTGCAGGACTGGTGGAGTACGCCCGTTTTGCGACGGGAATCGACGACAGAATCAGGACGACGTGCATAGGATGTCCGCCGGATAATCATCCGGAAGGGTGGTTCTGTGCATGGAAATTCAGTATCAATGAGGAATAAAAGGAATGTCATATGTCATATAATATAGAACTTCTCAACGTAGAGGTGGCTGAGAAGAAGCTGATCAATGCGGCAAGCAAGAAGAAGCCATCTGTTTTCGACAAGAAGATTGAACAGTACGTGCCGGACACTTTGGAGAAGACGCTGAAGGACACCTTTGAGCTGGCTTTCAGACAGATTTTTCAGAACGGAACGGGCATCATCTCTGCGACCTTTGACGAGGAGAGCCCGGAAGAGGCAGAGGAGATGATATCAAAGTCACGCCTTGCCGGCATGTTCGATACGGGTATGTCCTTCGTGTCGGGAACAGGCATGGGGCTCTTAGGTATCGGTCTTCCGGACATACCTATTTTCACGGCAATGGTGCTGAGAAACATCTATCAGAGTGCGGTGGCATATGGATTCGATTACAGGAGCAGGACGGAGCAGGTATACATTCTCATGCTCATAGAAGGTGCGCTTGCAATCGGAGATGATGCCGGCAGGATAAGCCGAAAGATTGACGCATATTCCGATAAAGTGGATATGAATGGGTTTGAACACGACTCCTGGCTGGGCGAGGAACTGGACAGGGCGTCAAACGCCCTTGCCGACAGCATGCTCTACATGAAATTCGTGCAGGGAATGCCGATCGTCGGTGCGGCAGGCGGGTTCTCAAATGCTTCCACAATGAGAAAGATAAGCAAGTACGTGGACATCAAATATCACAAGAGAAAGATTATTCTGGATGACTACAGGGCGGAGATGTCCGATTACGTTCCCGAATAGGAGATAAGAAATGACCGAAGAGGGCAACAGGATGCGGCCATCCTGGTCCAACAGAATATATGAAGAAGAGCGTCCTTTCAAGGTGCACGCCGAGTTTGAGCCGATGGGGGATCAGCCGCAGGCCATCGACAAGCTGGCAGAAGGTATCGTGGCAGGCAAGCGTGCGCAGACGCTTATGGGCGTGACGGGATCCGGCAAGACCTTTACCATGGCGAAGCTGATCGAGAAGGTGCAGAAGCCCACCCTCGTCATATCCCACAACAAGACGCTGGCCGCACAGCTTCACGGTGAGTTCAAGGAGTTTTTCCCTGACAACGCTGTGGAGTATTTCGTGTCCTACTACGACTACTACCAGCCGGAGGCTTATGTGGCATCGACGGATACTTACATAGAGAAGGACTCGGACATCAACTCTGAAATCGAGAAGCTGAGACACTCTGCGACGGCGGCCCTTTCCGAGAGGAAGGACGTGATCATCGTTGCCAGCGTGTCCTGCATATACGGGCTGGGAAGCCCGATAAACTACGAGACCCAGGTCATATCCCTGCGCCCCGGAATGGAGAGAGACAGACAGGAACTTTTGAGGAAGCTGGTGGACATCCAGTACACGAGAAACGACCTGGTGCTGGAGAGGGGAAACTTCAGGGTGAGGGGAGATATCATCGACGTGTTCCCTGCAGGAGCCGAAAACCCTGTAAGAATCGAGCTCTTCGGTGATGAAGTAGAGTCCATCAAGGAGATCAATTCCGTTACGGGTGAGATCATCGGAAGGCGTCATCACGTGGCCATTTACCCTGCTTCCCATTACATTGCCGGCAAGGACGACCTGGAGAGGGCCGTGTCTACAATCGGTGCGGAGCTTGAGGAAAGGGTTCGCTGGTTCACGGACAGAGGAAAGCTGATTGAAGCCCAGAGGATTGAGCAGAGGACCAGGTACGATATGGAGATGCTGAGAGAACTGGGTACCTGCAAAGGGATCGAGAACTACTCCCGTCACATAACGGGTCTTCCTCCAGGTTCGAGACCCTACACGCTCATAGATTACATACCGGAGGACTTTCTCATCATAATAGACGAGTCCCACGTCATGCTCCCTCAGCTGAGAGCGATGTACGCGGGAGACAGGTCCAGGAAACAGTCTCTCGTAGACTACGGGTTCAGACTGCCATCGGCGCTGGACAACCGGCCGCTCAAATTTGAGGAGTTCAACAGTCTCGTTAATCAGATCGTCTACGTAAGTGCAACGCCTGCCGACTACGAGAAGGAGGAGAGCGGCGGAGTCACGGCGGAGCAGATCATACGGCCTACGGGACTTCTGGATCCTGTAATCCAGATTCAGCCTACGGAAGGTCAGATAGACCACCTGATTGGGGAGATTCACAAGACCGCGGCCAAAGGTGACAGGGTTCTCGTCACGACGCTTACCAAGAAGATGGCGGAGAGCCTGACAGACTACCTGCGTGAAGCGGGGATACGCGTCAGATACCTTCATTCCGAGATCGTAGCGCTTGAGAGAATGGAGATCATCAGGGATTTGAGACTGGGCGTCTTCGATGTGCTCGTGGGGATAAACCTTTTGCGAGAGGGTCTCGATATTCCGGAGGTTTCCCTGGTCGCAATCCTGGATGCAGACAAGGAAGGATTCCTGAGAACGGAGACTTCCCTGATACAGACGGTGGGAAGGGCTGCGAGAAATGCTGACAGCAGAGTGGTGATGTACGCGGACTCCATCAGCCCTGCCATGAAGGCGGCCATAGACGAGACGGAGAGAAGGCGCACCATTCAGGACAGTTACAACAGGGAGCACGGCATCGTACCAAAGTCCGTAAGGAAGGATATCAGAAGCGTCATCGAGGCGACGAAGACGGGCGAGAGCGATACCGAGGGAAAGAGCGCAATCGAAATGACGAGAAAGGAACTGAAGGATTATATCGCAAAGCTGGAGAAGGAAATGAAGAAGGCGGCAGCGGAACTTCAGTTCGAACGAGCAGCGCAGCTGCGTGACGTGCTCTTTGAATATAGAGCCAGATTATAGTAAACGGGAGCAGATTGAATGCAGAAAGATATAGTGATAAAAGGTGCAAAGGAGAACAACCTGAAGGGTCTGGACGTGACCATACCAAGGGATAAGATGGTGGTGCTCACGGGGCTTTCCGGGTCGGGCAAATCCTCCCTTGCATTCGATACCATATATGCGGAAGGTCAGAGAAAGTACATGGAGAGCCTTTCCTCCTACGCGAGGCAGTTCCTAGGTCAGATGGAAAAGCCAAACGTGGATTACATCGAGGGGCTTTCTCCGGCAATTTCAATCGACCAGAAGACAACAAACAAAAACCCAAGGTCTACCGTTGGTACGGTAACGGAGATATACGATTACCTGAGGCTCATGTACGCGAGAATCGGGATTCCTCACTGTCCCGTTTGCGGCAGGGAGATCTCCAGCCAGACCATAGATCA
>JAFTHD010000214.1 GCA_017457585.1 Bacillota bacterium
ATGAGAGGAGAATATAAATATGGGTTTGTTCGATTCTTTCAAGAAGAAGCCGGTAGAGAATGCCAATCAGCCAAAGAAGCAGACGAAGGGTCTGGCAAGAACGTGTCAGGACATCCTTGACTTTCACGGTATTACGGCGGACGGTATCATTACGAGTAAGGATTTCAAGCAGTACAGCAAGCTGTATAAGCTGATAGACTCCAACTTTGTAACAGAGCCGGAGGAGAAGCAGGAAGAAATCATTGAGGCATACTCTAAGTTCGTGAACCGTTTCCCCGATACGGTGACACTTTCTATCATTATCGTGAACAAGAGGAACACGAAGGAGCAGATGGCAGCGTCCTATCATTTGAAGGCTGCTGGTGATGAGCTGGATGCTTATCGCAGCGACTACAATTCTATCATCGATGCAAAAATCAAAGAAGGACATAATGATATCTCAAAGGAGAAGTATATCCTTCTGACTGTTCATTCTTCTTCTTTGCAGCAAGCACAGCTTGATTTCCAGCCGATCGACATCGCTGCACAGGATGCTATCAAGGGCATCAATAAAATCGGAATCAAGCAGCTCGATGCTGTAGAGCGCTTATCTCTTATGAGAAAGATCCTTAATGGAAACGAAGGAATCCCCTTTGAGGAGGAGTTTAGCAGATATATTTCCGTTACCCGTGACGGTGAGGGTAATGAGCATTCCGAGCTGGATGCATTGGCGTTGACTAAGGCCGGTGTTTCCGTCAAGGATCTTATCGCACCGCAGGTCATCGTTAAGGACAAGAAGAGCCTGCAGCTCGGCTACAATCGGTTTTGCCAGAGCTATGCTTACATCAATCTCCCGCAGAGCTTGGATACTTCTTTCCTGACCAATACGACAAACCTGCCTTATGAGATGGTAACGGTCATCCAGATGAAGCCTGTACCAAAGCAGAAGGCAATGACTTTGGTAAGAATGCAGAACACTTCCATCAAGGCGGATGTTATCAAGGCATCTAAGGAAGCCTATAAGTCCGGCTATTCTCCGGAGCTGATGGATGAAAACCTGAAGCAGGCACAGGCAGAGGCTGCACAGCTCCGTGAGGATATCGTCAATGGCGGTAAGAAGTTGTTCTTTGCATCTATGGTCGTGACTGTATTCGGAAAGGACGAGGCGGAGCTGGAGAGCATTTGCAAGCAGTACACTTCCAAGTGTGCGGACTACACCGTGACTCCGTCTTATCTGATCGGGCAGCAGGTAGAAGGTCTGAATACCTGTATCCTTGCAGGCAACAGCAAGATCATTATTGACCGTATGATGACATCAGACAGCGCTTGTGCAATGTTCCCGTTCAATATTCAGGAGCTGCAGGACAAGGGTGGACACTTCTACGGAATCAATGCGATCTCCTCGAATATGATCATGTATGACCGGAAACGTTCCCGTCTGGCAAATGGTTTAATTTTCGGGCAGTCCGGTTCCGGTAAGTCCTTTATTACAAAGGGTGAGATCATCCCGAACCTTCTGGACGGCACAGATGATATGATCATCCTTGACCCTGAGAATGAATATCACATTGTCGCTGAAAAGTTCGGCGGTGTCGTTATCAACCTCGAAACAAATTCCGACTATCACATCAATCCGTGCGATATGTCGATGGAATGGGACGACCCGAAGGCAGCTCCGCTGGTAGAAAAGTCCGACTATATGGTAGGCCTCGTTGAGTCCGTTCTTGGACGCAACAAGGAGTGCAACGCTTACGAAGTAAACGTCATTCACCGGTGCTGCAAGCGTATGTACGAACCGTACATGGAAGAAATGAAACGTCGTCACGATGACGGCGACAACAGAAATATCGATACGGAGATCTGTCCGACTCTGCAGGATTTCTACAAGGAACTTACAAACGATGGCTCTCCGGAAGGCACAAAGCTCGCAATGGCGATGGAGCAGTATTGCATCGGCAACTACAACATTTTCGCTCACCACACGAATATTCGCACGGGCGACCGCCTGACTGTCTTTAACCTCCTGTATCTGCCGGAGAAGATGACGGAAATGGCGATGAAGGTATGCTTGGCAAATATCTGGACCCGTATCGTCCGCAACCGTGAGGAAAATGAGAAGAACCATACCGGTAAGTCCATCTGGGTATACCTCGATGAATTTCACCATTTCTTTAAGACAGAAAGCTCTGCCTCCACCATTATGGCATACTTCAAGCGTGTGCGTAAGTATGGTGGTATCATGACTGGTATCACGCAGGATGTTGCCGACCTCCTGAGAAGTCAGCAGGGTACTGCAATGTTCAATAACACGGGCTTCTTTATCTTCCTGAACCAGTCGCCTGTCGGCAGACGTCAGCTGAGAGACCTGTATAATATCCCCGATTCTCTGCTGGATTACATCAAGGATAAGCCATCTGGTATCGGCTTGGTCTACAACAACTCCGTACTGATTCCTCTGAACTATAAACTGCCGAAGAACTCAACTATTTACGATATCATGTCCACCGACCCGCATGATAAGGCAGCGAAGGAAGCAAAGCGTAGAGAAGCCGCTAAGAGAGCTGCTGAAGAGGGCGGAGATACGGAAGAAAGCACCGAGTAATTCAATTTGCAGTACAAAAATACCATATCAAATGTTTCTATTGTGAAATATACATCTACCCTTTCACGAAATATGCTATGATAGGCTCATAGGCCCGACCAAGCACAGTGAAAGGGAGATGTGATATGGATTTTACTTCCGATCAGGAACTTTGCCTCTTCCTCCATGACAAGCCGTATTGTATAGACAAAACAAGCTATTGCCTTGGGAACAGTTTTGAAGAAGCTGCAGAAATCATCAAGGAATTGATGAAAAAGGCTGAAATGGAGGAAGAGTGATATGTGGGAATACCTGAATGATCAGCTAAAGGCCGTCATGCGGTACTTGAAGCTGAACAAGCAGAGCGTACCATCTTATGTCAGTGAAGAAGATGTTATCAATGATATTTTGGTATATCTGCTGGAACACCC
>JAFTHD010000215.1 GCA_017457585.1 Bacillota bacterium
GCAGAGTTCGTCGATGATATGGAACGGGAGATTGAGGGTGCCATCTCAAAGGAGAATGAATTCACCATTGACCGGTTCATAGGAATACTCAATCCTATCATGTACCGGGAAATCGATTTCTTCAGATACGTTGCCAAAGAGGGGAACTGTTACGACTTTAAGACCTCGTTCAAGGATACCATAGGGAAGCTGATCAAGGTGGATGGGGCAGCAGGCACTGCGGTTACCGAGAGTCAGCAGAATATCATCAGCGACCTGTGCGCCGTTTGCATAGCCTACTCCTATCTGGACTGGCTGGCGGGGGATTACGGTGACGCAGAGCTGGAACAGGTTTTGTCCGTGACAAAGGATTTGTTAAAGGATCACCTTCCGTGGGTGATTTACAGATAATATTGATGGAGGTGTCAAATGGAAAAGAAGTTATACATGTTTGCAACCTGCCCCTTTTGCAGGAAAGTAATCAACGAGATCGAATCGAGCGGACGTACTGACATTGAGTACCACGACATTCGCAAAAATGAGGCGGACAGACAGGAACTCATCAGAATCGGCGGCAAACAGCAGGTGCCGTGCCTGGTGATGGACGGAGTGCCTCTCTATGAAAGTGACGATATCGTCCAGTGGCTCAAGGAAAATCCGCAGGCTTAGATACGGAATATCCTTCTCGCATTTTCCTCTTGACTATCCATACCACATGTGGTTTAATACGAGAGATGAAATTTGAATAACCACAATTTAGAGGAACGAGGAATGATCGAGAACAGGAGATTTTATCTTAGAACGGATGATATTGGAGATTCCGCGGGCGCGAAGCTTAGAGCCTGCGGTGTTGACACTTTTTCCTTTAGCGATTGTTATATTTTACCCGGTCTTACAGATGTACACGTACATTTGCGAGAGCCGGGTTTTTTATATAAGGAAACGATCGCGACGGGAAGTATGGCGGCAGCGGCAGGAGGATTTACGAAAATTTTCGCTATGCCCAACGTAAACCCGGTGCCTGATTCTGTAAAAAATCTCAAGGTACAGACGGAGGCCATCGCAAAGGACGGAAGGGTGCGCGTGTATCCGTACGGTGCCATAACGGCAGGGGAAAAGGGCGAGATCCTTTCGGACATGGAGGAAATTGCAAAGGACGTGATCGCGTTCACGGACGACGGACGCGGCGTCATGTCCGATGACCTGATGCGCATGGCGATGATTCAGGCGAAGGCTATCGGAAAGCTCATCGTCGCACACTGCGAGGATGAATCTTTCCCGAGGGAGAGCAGTGAAGCCGAGTGGAAGCAGCTGGAAAGAGATATTCAGCTTGTCAGGGAGACGGGTTGCGGATATCACATGTGCCACGTATCGACCAAGGAGAGCGTGGCGCTCATAAGGCAGGCAAAGGCAGAGGGCCTGGACGTCAGCTGTGAGACGGCGCCCCACTATCTTGTTTTAAGCAGAGAGACCGTAGAGGATGACGGAAGGTTCAAGATGAATCCGCCGATCAAAGAGGAAGCCGACAGGCAGGCGCTGATAGAAGCAATTCTTGACGGCACGATAGACATGATTGCGACGGATCATGCTCCCCACAGCGCAGATGAGAAGAAGGGCGGCATGGCGAAAGCTGCCTACGGAATCGTAGGACTGGAAACGGCAGTTCCCGTTATGTACACCAGCTTCGTGAAGACGGGAATCATCACCATGGATAAACTCGTTGAACTCATGTACGTAAGGCCAAACGAACGGTTCGGGCTCGCTGCGCCAACCATCGAGGAGCTTCTGAGAAGCAATCATCCGGACATCTCAATATGGGATTTCAACAGCGCGTATGAGGTGAATCCGGATGCGTTTCTCACAAAGGGAAGAAGCACGCCTTTTGAAGGCATGAAGGTAAGCGGCAGATGCCTTGCAACCCTGTGGGGCGGCAGGCTGGCATATGAGAGGAAGAATTAATGAGAGATGTAGAACTTGAGATCAGTGCAAATGAACGGATTGCAGAGGGCATATACAGGATGGTTCTCGAAAGCAGGGAGAACCTTACCATAAAGCCGGGTCAGTTCATAAATATCAGGCTGACGGGTCGTTACCTGAGAAGGCCCATTTCCGTGTGTGACTGGGAGGATCAAAGCCTGACGATCGTGTACAAAGTGGTGGGCGCAGGCACGGGACAGATGAGCGAAATGAGGCCGGGAGAAAAGGTAAAAGTGCTTCTTCCTCTCGGGAACGGATTTGACGTGAAAGGTTCAGGCGAAAGACCGGTGCTCGTAGGAGGCGGAGCAGGCGTCCCGCCCATGTACGGCCTTGCAAAGGTTTTCATAAACGAAGGAATAACGCCTACTGTTCTTCTCGGATTTAACGGAGAAAAGGACATCTTCTACGAGGAAGCGTTCAGAACCATCGGCGCGGAAGTATACGTCGCTACCGTAGACGGAAGCCGCGGACAGAAGGGCTTCGTCACATCTTTGTTGGAAGGCCTGCGATACACCTCGGTCTACGCCTGCGGACCGGAACCCATGCTCAAGGCCATAGATGATGTCATTCCTGATGGAATCCCGGCGTACTACAGTTTCGAAGAGAGAATGGGCTGCGGCTTCGGC
>JAFTHD010000216.1 GCA_017457585.1 Bacillota bacterium
ATAATAAGCTTTCAGCGCACTTCTTATGCGAGAGAACTCCCCTTCAGGATCCGAAAAAACTTCTCCGTTTGTCGCCGTCGCCAGGAACCGTTCAGGAATACGCAGCCACTCCATATTGCTCCGCGGAACGTCGGTACAGTTGGTATACCTTGCGTAGAATCTGTCGATGGGTATAACGCCTACCCTGCCTTCTGCCTCCGCCGTTTCGTGCCTTGTATATCCCTGATAGGTACCGGGAAGCGACGCATAGGCTGCCTGAAGCTGCTGGCCTATGGCCCTGGCCGTATCTCTCGTTACCCACACGCAAAATCCAGGCCCGAAGTCGTGATCCTGTGAAATTTGATCATCGTATCCGAAACACTCGGATCCTTCGCCTGCAAGTCCAAAGGCCATCTTGTCCGCATAGCCCGGAAACTGTCTGCAAAGCTCGCCTGCGTATTCGTTGTAATAGGCTCTCGCCAGTTCCATTCCGTTCATATCTGATCCTCTACCGTTTTAAGGTTCCTTGCCATCATCTCATAAAAGGCATTCCTGCCGTAATCCCGTTCGATGAGTCCCATAGCCTTCCTGAAATACTGTGCAGCCTCCTGTGGCTTATTCCAGTAATAATAGAGATTTCCCATCGCTGCTGTCGCCGCCGCATAGTGAGGATCCCGATCCCCCGATTCCAGTTCGTAAATGTTCAGGGACGCTCCCAGGGTTTCCTTCGCCTCTTGGAACTTACCGAGCCTTGTCTGCACCTCTCCAAGGTTTATCAGGCTGGTCGCCATCTCCACCCTGAATTCCGGCATGGTGACGATGATTTCCAGGGACTTCAGCGCTGCTTTCTCAGCCTCTTCAAAGTTCTCCATTTCACGGTAGAGGGCGCTGATATTATTGCAGAGGGCTGCCATCCTATAATCGTTTTCGAAGCCGCGATAAACGAGTATCGACTCTGCCGTTCGGAACATCTGCAGGGCTGTGTCGTATTCATTGGCAACCATCATGACGTTTGCGCCATTCTGGAGTGCTACCGCAAAGTTCTCGGAGGTCTCCTCCCCCATGTTCTTCAGAAGCTGCAGAACATTCTGGGACAACCGGATCGCCTCATCCACATTGCCCGACGCTCTGTAAAATCCAGCCAGCTCATTGCTCACTGCAACGATGGCTGCCGGATCGTTCTCCGTACGTGCATCGGTCAGACTCTTTATCATAAAGTTTTCCAGAGCCTTATTATCGTGCTGTGCAAAGTGCTGATCGAGTTTCTGATAAAAATCGTTTATATTCATACGTCTTATCCTCTGTTTAAGATGAAATTTGTAATCGGTCAAATGACCGTGTGACAACTTTAGAAAGATTATAACACGTTTTCCTTCTCAATACCAAATGTACGCAATAAATACGCAAAAAATCGGCGGTATATTCACAAGTCGGCAAAAGGAAAAGGAGCATACGCACAAATGATCGTGCGTCATGCTCCTTTATGCGCAAGTAGTTTTACAGCGTCGGGCTTACTGCCTTCGGGAGTCTCTCAGAAATGGTGTTCATCAGCGAGTCTGTACACGCTATCGGGTCTGCGAACTTGCTGTCCCCTACTGCGACCAGCTTTGCACCATCTGCCGGCGTAAGAACTCCGCCTAAGATCTCTCCCAACTCAGCCTTTCTGTAGGCCTCCACTTCGTAGTTCATCTCATCTGAAATATCCTCCGTACTCTCCCAGCCGTGGTCTATCTCGAAGATGTGCGCGATCTCGGAAGCCACCTGCCAGTTGGACAGTTCGATTCCTTCATCGATGGCTGCCTGAACAAGCTGAAGTCTTCTCTCGGTATTTGTGAAAGTACCGTCTACGGAAGCGAAGCCCGTTCCAGGAATGACGATGTCCGCCTTGGCAGCCAGCTCAGTCATGTGCGTATCGCATACTGCCAGGAACTCGAGGGCGTCCGTGTTGATATCCGCTTCCTCTCCGAATACGAGAAGGGCTTTCACTCCCTCAAGCTGCTCTGCTCCATCTGTGATACCCAGGTCTATAAGCCCCTGAGAGTTGTTCTTTGCCTTTAGCTGGAGGATTCCGTCGCGCGGACTTCCGATGTGACCGCTGATGAGCGCCAAATCTGCCAGCAGCGTAGCCGCATCAACCGAGATCAGGTTCTGGTTGAACACGATCATGGCCTTTCTCGCGTTGAGATAAATACCGGCCAGTTCCTTTGCATCTTCACTAACAGGAATCCCCTTGAGGCTCTCTTTCAGCTGATCGATTCCCTCGATACTGCAGTCCGGATGAGCTGCAATGGCCTCTGAAATCAGGCCTTTGACGAAATCAAGGCTGTTGTCCGTATAGTATTCCTTCTCAACGAAGTTCATGCTCTGCGGAATGCTTTCCGGGTTCACAAGGAATGCCCTGGCACCGTTATTTGTCGCATCTCTCATCTTGTTTGCGATAACAGGGTTCAGAGGTCTGTTAAATCCTACCACGAGAATCACGTCCGTTGAGAGCAGTTCATCGATGGTATTTGGCGACCCATCGTGACCGAGCACAGGAAGGATACCGCTCTTTCTGTTGTTCAGCGAGAAGAGCTTTGCGCCCATGGCCTCGGCCATCACCTTTATGGCGTAGGCCTCTTCGTTGGTGTATCTATCGGAAATGGCAACGCCGATGGCGTCCTTGCCGTATCTCGTGCCCACTGCCTGACACTTCTTTGCAATCTTTACGAGGGCGTCGTGATAGTCCGTCTCTACGAATGCGCCGTTCTTCTTTTCCAAAGGCTCTTCCAGCTTGTCCTCCAGCACGGAACAATCGAATCCGAACTTGCCCTTACCGCAGGAAATGCCCGCATTGACAGGCGCATTCATGTTGGCGTTGGCCTTCACCAACGTATCGCCGATGGTCTTCAATGTAAGTCCGCAACCCACGGAGCAGTAAGCGCAGGTTGTATCCGTATCCAGGGACTTGACAGGTGTCTCCTTCACCATGGTGGTCTTAACCTTGAGGGCGCCCGTAGGACATACTGCAACGCACTGTCCGCAGGACAGACAGCCTGACTCTGAGAGCGGTTTCATCATGTTCGGCATTACGACGTGATCGAAGCCTCTGTTCACACGACCCAGCGCTCCAACGCCCATTACCTCGTCGCATACTCTGACGCAGAGTCCGCAGAGGATACACTTGTCAGGGTTTCTCTCTATGAACGGATGCTCATCGTCGAAGTCGGGGTGATTCTTCTCTCCCTTGAACCTGTCAGGATCCACATCGTAGTGATTTGCGAAGTCTATCAGCTTGCACTCGTAGTAAAGCTGGCATCCGCACTCGAGGCAGCGCATGGCTTCCTCTTCCGCCTGCTCCGGCGTAAAGCCATCAGGAATCACCTCTGAGAAGTTGTCTTTCCTGTCCTCAGGTGAAAGCTGCGGAATCACCGGTCTGCACTCCCGTTCTCTGTCTTCAAAAGTTCTCTCCGTGATATCGTCACGTTCTACCAGGTACGGTTTCTCGTATTTGATGGGCTGTCCGTTCAGATAGCTGTCGATTACATCGGAAGCCTTCTTCGCGTCTGCTATGGCTTCGACTGCAATGGAAATCTTATCGTTGCCGCAGTCGCCGCCTGCAAAGACGCCCGGTATGCTCGTCATGAAGGTTTCAGGGTCGTATGCGATGCCGTTCTTTCTCGTCTTATCCACGTTAAAGAAGGAGGAATCTACCGCCTGGCCGATTGCAAGGATTACCGTATCCACCTCTAAGGTCTCCGTCTTTCCTTCAACAGGAACCGGTCTTCTTCTGCCGGACTCATCAGGCTCTCCAAGCTCCATCACCTGAAGGATCACTTCCTTCACGTGACCGTTTTCATCCTTTACGATTTCAAGAGGGTTTGTCAGGTTCTTGAAGATCACGCCTTCTTCCTCTGCCTCTTCAATCTCGATAAGGTCTGCAGGCATTTCGTCCTTCGTTCGCCTGTAGACGTTGTAGACTTCCTTTGCACCGAGTCTTACGGCGGTTCTGCAGGCGTCCATAGCCGTGTTGCCGCCGCCTACGATGGCAACCCTGTTACCCAGGTTGATCTCTTCGTTTCTGACAACCTTTCTGAGAAAATCGATTCCGCCTATTACGCCGTCTGCGTCCTCGCCTTTGCAGCCGACGCCGGTTGAAACCCATGCTCCGATACCCAGGAGCACCGCGTCGTAGCTTCTCTGAAGTTCCTCAAAGGATATGTCAGTTCCGATTCTGAAGTTTGTTCTGATATCAACGCCTGTAGCTTCGATGGCTGCAATTTCAAGGTCCAGCACTTCCTTTGGAAGTCTGTACTCAGGAATTCCGTATCGGAGCATTCCGCCAGCCTTCGGCATGGCCTCGTAAATCGTTACGTCGTGGCCTTTTTGTCTAAGGAAGTATGCAGCGGAAAGTCCCAGAGGGCCGCCGCCTGCTATGGCCACGTGCTTGCCCGTGCTCTCCTCACATTCCGGTACGAACACGTTGTCTGATCCCAGATCCTGATCTGCTGCAAATCGCTTGAGCATCTGAATTGAAATCGGCTCATCGATCAGGCCTCTTCTGCATTCCGTCTCACAAGGGTGAGGACATACTCTTCCCAGAGATGCTGGAAGCGGAATCTTGTCTTTCACCAGCTTGTTTGCCTCTTCGTACTCTCCGTTTGCAATCAGTCCTACGTATCCCTGACAGTCGGTTCCTGCAGGGCAGGCCTTTACGCAAGGGGGTCTGCAGTCACCCGAGTGGTTGGAAAGGAGCAGCTCCAGGTTCGTCTTTCTGGACTCGATTACCCTTTCCGTGTTGGTCTTTACCACCATTCCCGGTGAAATAACCGTCGCGCAGGCTTTGCAAAGCTTGTTGTTGCCTTCGACTTCAGTCATGCACAGTCCGCATGACCCGTATATTCTCGTTCTCTCGTCGTAGCAGAGGGTCGGGATGAAGATGCCGTTTTCTCTCGCTACTTCGAGAATCGTCTGGCCGGGATGCCCGGTCAGTTCTTTTCCGTTTATGTTAATTCGTAATGTTTCCATGGCACCTCTCTCCTACTTCTTGATGATCGCATTCTTCGGGCAGGACTCGATGCACTTGCCGCACTTAATGCATTTATCGTGATCAATAACGTGAAGTTCTTTAACGTTGCCTGTAATGGCGTCCACAGGGCAGTTTCTCTTGCACTTGGTGCATCCGATACAGTCCTCTGTGATGTTAAAGGTGATGAGTGCCTTGCAGGAACCTGCGGTACACTTCTTATGGAAGATGTGATCCTCGTACTCGTTTCTGAAGTACTGGAGCGTGGTGAGAATCGGGTTCGGTGCAGTCTGACCGAGACCGCAAAGTGAACCGTCCTTGATCTTGTTAGCCAGTTCTTCCAGCAGTTCTATGTCGCCTTCCTTCCCTTTGCCCTCCGTAATCCGCTCCAGGATTTCGAGCATTCTCTTCGTGCCGATTCTGCAGTAGTTGCACTTACCGCAGGACTCGTCTCTCGTAAAGTTGAGGAAGTACCTGGCCATGTCCACCATGCAGGTGTCCTCATCCATGACGATCATTCCGCCCGATCCTACGATTGCACCGGTCTTGTTGATATCTTCATAGGTTACAGGTGTATCAATGAGCTCTGCAGGAATACATCCGCCGGATGGTCCACCCATCTGAACGGCTTTAAATTCCCTGTTCTTCTTGATACCTCCGCCGATTCCGAAGATAACGTCCTTGAGCGTCAGCCCCATCGGCACCTCTACGAGGCCGCCCTTTTCGATCTTGCCTGCGAGGGCGAAGACCTTGGTACCTTTGCTCTTCTGTGTACCAAAATCTCCGAAGGCTTTGCCTCCGTTGTAGATGATCCATGGAACGTTGGCGAGAGTCTCAACGTTGTTGATGTCGGTAGGCTTCTGCCAGTATCCTCTCTCAGCAGGGAAAGGCGGCTTCAGTCTCGGCATTCCTCTCTCTCCTTCAAGAGACGCGATGAGCGCCGTTTCCTCGCCGCATACGAAAGCGCCTGCGCCGGCTTTGATCCTCAGGTCGAAGCTAAATCCGCTTCCTAAGATGTTGTCTCCGAGGAATCCTCTTTCTCTCGCCTGAGCCATTGCGATTTCAAGCCTCTTGATGGCCAGTGGATACTCTGCACGGCAGTAGATAACGCCCTCTGCTGCTCCCATAGCATATCCGCCGATGATCATTCCTTCTATGAGGGAATGAGGGTCGCCTTCAAGAACGGATCTGTCCATGAATGCTCCCGGATCTCCTTCGTCCGCGTTGCACACCAGGTACTTGGTAACCCCCGGGCTTCTGTAGGCAGCATTCCACTTGAACCACGTCGGGAATCCGGCGCCGCCTCTTCCCCTCAGGCCTGATACCTTGATCTCTCTGATAACATCATCCGGGCTCATGGTCTTGAGCACTTTGTCTATAGCCTTGTATCCGTCTGCTGCTATGTATTCGTCTATGTTTTCAGGATCGATAACGCCGCAGTTTCTGAGAACGATTCTCTGCTGCTTTGAAATGAATTCCTTATCGTCGTCGGTAATGGCCTGCTCTGCTACTACCTGCCCGTTTGTAAGGTGGCTTTCAACAATCTGCTCCACCTTGTCAGGCTGAACTTTCACGTATCTTGTAATTGCACCGTCGTCTCCGTATACGTCTACGATCGGCTCCAGATAACAAGTTCCTACGCACCCTGTAACGCCAACCTTTACATCGAGATTCTTCTCAGCTATGAGCTCTTCAAATCTCGCAGCCGTCTTTTTTGCTCCGGTGGCAACGCCGCAGCTTCCCTGTCCAACTACAACTTTCATTCTGCCACCTCCTCTCTCGATTTGATTTCATCGAGAATTTCCTTGACCTTTGTCTTTGTCAGGTTACCGTACGTCTCATCGCCGTCAGCGTTCTTTACCATCATGACAGGAGCCAGTGAGCAACATCCCAGACATGCCACATTATTCAGTGTGAAAACGCCGTCTTCCGTCGTCTCTCCGTCAGCTATTCCAAGGTGCTCATTTATGGCTTCCTCGATGAGCTGAGACCCGTTCACGTGACAGGCTGTTCCCTGACAAAGCATGATCAGATTTTTGCCTACAGGCTGCAGTCTGAACTGTGCGTAGAACGTAGCCACTCCGTAAATTTTGGCAGGCATGATTCCCGTCACTTCAGAAATGTAATTGATAGCATCAACGGAGAGATATCCGTAGATGTCCTGGGTCTTCTGAAGAATGGTGATAAGGCTGCCCGGTACGTTGGCGTACTGCTCAAGCACAGGTGCAAGATCAGTGAATTTGGCTGCCCTTGCCTCCTCGCAGTTACAACCGCCTTTACTCATATTTATTTCCTCCTAACTCATAACAGGTTTAACGTTCCTATTAGTTAAAATAATAACATGCGCTGTGTGCGTTAGGCAACACGAACATTATAACGATTTGAAACATTGTTGAATGCTCAAAAATTATGCGCGAAAAAGCGCGTGTATTTTTGTCGATACACGCGCTACGATCTGGTTATTGATTTCAATGATTTGTTAATAATTTAGCATTTAATTGTTTGAAATATAGTATTCAAGAGCCAGTTTCGGTTCGAAGATTCCCCTTTTTACGTTGCCGTCTATTTCGTATGCTCCCGTGAGCATGTGCTTTATCATCTCAGAAGAGATGTTCTTTGACACCTGCATCGCCTTCTTCACCCTGAATTCCGGAATGCTCCTGCCCTTTCTTCCTGCTGACTCGAGATCACCTGCAATCTTTGAAATATCCTGCAGAACACGTCCGTCATCTGACATTTCTTTGACATAGAGAATCAGCTCAAGTTGCCTTACGATCATGGCCTGAATCATAAAGGGATCCACCTTCGCATCGAAGAGATTGTGGAGCATTTCAAGGGCGTCGCCTTTTCTGTTTCTGGATACGCTGTCAAGCAACGAGAATATGTTATTCTCCGGGTTGGTGCTTATTACAGCCCTCGCATCCTCCGCCGTTATCTCGGTTTCCCCTGCGTATGCCGCCAGCTTCTTAAGATCGTTATCCAGATTATAAAGCGTGTAGTCTATATATTTGTTACCGTATCCGCTCTCAGCTATTATGCTGCTCACAAGAGACGGCCTGTAGCCCTTCCCTGTCGCCTTCAGCCGCTTTTCTATAAATCCTCTGAGCAGGCTGTCGTCAAGGGGTTGGAAATCGTAAATGCTCCCGTTTTTTGCCTCCTTGATAGCCTTTCTGACAGGCGGAAGCTTGCTTTTTCCTTCCGTTTCTCCCGACGTGAATATGAGGAGCGTGCTTTCAGGGACACCTGCACCCTTTGAAAGGTACTCCGTCAGATCTTTGATCTCACTTTCACCGAAGCCCCTTATCTTGCCTCCGTCTGCCGGTAGAAAATCAGGAACCAGCACCACTTTGCGCTCTGACATCATGGCTAATGTCTCACAGGACTCGATGATGTTCTGTGCGCTCAGATTATCGCCGCTTATGGTAACCATGTC
>JAFTHD010000217.1 GCA_017457585.1 Bacillota bacterium
CCTATTCCAGCCTGGGACTCAACTTCTACAACGAGAACGAGAAGACCCTGGCGCTGTTTCGCGTGAACCTGACGAAGGACATCTTCGAGGAGGTGAAGGGCAGAGACCTTTACGATACCGACTCCATCGCCTTCACTTACTCCGAGTCCATGAGGCAGAGGAGCAGGTTCTTCCCGATTGCATCAGAGCAGGAAAAATTCATAAAGAAGTTTGACAGAGAGAACTTAAGCGCAGGGTACGTAGAGGGCAAGTCCAGCGTGTCCCAGGTTCTCTACTCCATCCGAAAGGACGGCAAGTCCTGCTTCGTGAAAATATCAGCATCGATTACGCGCCATCCGCTGACCGGAGAACTGGTAGCATTTATAACGGAGCAGGAGTGCAACAGCGAGAAGGTAAAGGACACCCTCATGGGAAAGATACTGGCAAAGCAGTTCGACATGGTCTGCTACCTGGTCAACGGCCAGTACGGAGTTACCATAGGGCAGAGGGGATCCATATCGAGGGGCAACGTGTTCCCCGTATCCAG
Source organism: Bacillota bacterium (assembly GCA_017457585.1). The sequence continues at coordinate 527 of JAFTHD010000217.1, forward strand.
CAACGGAAGCTACGTGCAGTATCTGACCAATCAGGTGTTCCCGGTGCTCTCAGGAACGGAAGACGAGAAGGCCGCCATGAGAAAGGCCCTCGAAATAGAGACCATCGAGGAAAAACTCAAGGAAGTGGAGCCTTACGTAGTCAACATATCCATTGAGATAGACGGCGACGTGTATTATAAACAGTTCGACTTTTACAGCATCGATCCTGACGCCAAGTTTTATATCCTCTTAAAGAGCGACACTACGGAGATACAGAAGCAGCATATCGCCATAAACGATCAGTTGAAGGAAGCCCTTGAAGCTGCCAATCAGGCCAACGTTGCCAAGACTGCCTTCCTCTCCAACATGAGCCACGAGATAAGAACGCCGATGAACGCCATCATAGGACTGAACAAGCTGGCGCTCAGCGATTCGGATCTCAGCGATAAGACGCGGGACTACCTGGAGAAGATCGGCGGCAGTGCACAGCACCTTTTGGGACTGATCAACGATATACTGGATATGAGCCGCATCGAGAGCGGACGCATGGTGCTCAAGAAGGAGGAATTCCACTTCTCCGAGATGATCGAGCAGATCAACACCATGATGAACGGCCAGTGCGGAGACAAGGGCATCAAATACGACTGCGTATTCACAGGCCACGTGGACGAGTACTACATCGGAGATGTGATGAAGCTGAAGCAGGTGCTCATTAACGTGCTCGGCAATGCGGTCAAGTTCACGGAGCCTGGCGGAACCGTAAGGTTTACCGTGGAAAGGATGGAAGGCTACGAAGGCCAGTCGAACATCAGGTTCACCGTGAGCGATACGGGAATCGGCATGGATAAGGATTACATTCCGAAGCTGTTTGACCCGTTCAGTCAGGAAAACTCCGGTGGCGGAAACAAGTACGGCAGCTCGGGCCTTGGAATGGCAATAACGAAGAACATCGTCGATATGATGAACGGCCGCATCCAGGTGGAGAGTGAAAAGGGTGCAGGAACCACCTTCGCCATCGACATACCGCTCAGAAAGAGCGAGAAGCAGCACGGAGGCGTATCCGACATCAAGCCTCAGGATCTGAAAGTGCTGCTGGTGGATGACGACCCGATAGCCGGCAGACATGCAGCCCTTGTTCTCGAGGAGATCGGAATCGCATCAGACCTTTGCTACAGCGGGGCTGAAGCGGTAGAGCTCATTAAGCTGCAGGCCGCAAGGCGCGAGAACTTCAATCTCATCTTCATGGATTGGAAGATGCCGGATATGGACGGCGTTGAGACCACAAGGAAGATAAGGGAAATTATCGGAAACGAGACGGCCATCATAATACTCACTGCCTACAACTGGGATGACGTGCACGATGAGGCCATAAGCGCAGGCGTGGACGGATTCATACCGAAACCGCTGTTTGCAGGGAACGTCCTCGACGAGCTGAGAAGCACCATGGCGAGAAAGGCCATGAACGGTCAGGAGGAAAGACCGAAGGCAGACCTTGCAGGAAGGCGCATACTCGTAGCCGAGGACAACATGATCAACTACGAGATCATTTCTGAGATTCTTAAGATTCGGGATATGACTGTGGAGCACGCAGAAAACGGTCAGATCGCCGTGGATATGTTTACGTCAAACCCGGCAGGCTACTACGATGCAGTCCTAATGGATTTGCAGATGCCTGTCATGGACGGACTTACTTCAGCTGAGACCATCAGGTCCCAGGAGACGGATGACAGCAAGACGATTCCGATCATCGCACTCACCGCCAACGCTTTTGACGAGGACGTGCAGAGAACCATAAGAGCGGGCATGAACGCCCACTTGTCGAAGCCTGTTGAACCGGAGCAGGTTTACGAGACGCTTGAAGAGTTTATAGCATATTCGGAAGCAGAACAGGGAGGAGATCAAAATGGAAACTAACCTGAATCCTTTGCAAAAGCAGATGCTGGATGATGTATTCGATGCATTCTCCATGCTGGTAAGCGGTGCCATAGTATCACTTATGCACGTAGACGGCGGAGTTACGAGATATACGAGGCAGGCGGTAGATCTGTTCGGACTTCCGGGAGAATACATTCCTAACGGAGCCTACGACTGGAACGATTATCTTCATCCCGAGGACAGGAAGCGGTACATGGATGTGATGATTCCACTCCTTGAAGGGAAGGCGCAAACCTACGATATTACATACAGAGTTCGCACCAAGAGCGGAGAGTACGGGATGTTCAGAGCCGTAGGCGGCGTGCTGAGAGGTCAGGACGGCAAACCGAGCATGATAGGCGGCGCACTGTTCAACGAGGGCATGGCGAGAAACGTGGACCCGGTAACGGTGCTTCCGAATAAACACGCGTATATGGAAGATTTCTCCAGGAGCATTGCAGAGGGGAAGAGTTCCATTTCACTCCTGGTAGGTTTTAACGGGCTTGCCGAGATCAACCAGCTTCACGGGTATACATACGGCAACAAGGTGCTGCAGGAAGTGTCCCTTCTGATTCATGAAATCGCAAAGGATAGCTGTGATATATACAGAATGGACGGTTCCACCTTTGCTCTTGCCACGGACAGCCTCTCGAAGGAGCAGGTATCGGCTATTTACGATATGATAAGGTACAGGCTGCAGCGCGGAGTTGAGGTAAACAGCATACAGAATTCCCTCATGGCAAGCGGCGGAATGATGTCGATATACAGCGCGGATACGGATGCCAGCACCCTCACCTCATGTCTCAGATACGCTTACGAAGAGTCAAAGGATCACAAGCACGGCGAGCTTGTAGACTTCAATGGCAGCATCAACTTTGAAGGGATCAGCTCTCTTCAGCTGATCAATTCTCTGAGAGCCAGCATAAGGGACGACTGCAAAGGGTTCATCATGGAGTATCATCCTGTCATCGATGCGAAGACCGGCGGCGTCAACGGTGCAGAGGCGACAGTAGCCTGGGAAAGCGAGGAGTACGGCAGAGTTGCACCGGAAGAGTTCATGCCGATACTTGAGCATGACTTCCTCTTTGACGAGCTGGGGGATTTCCTCATCTGGCAGGGACTGAGGGAAGGTGCAAAACTTTTGGAAAGAGATCCCAAGTTCCTTCTCTGCCTTAACATATACAGACTGCAGCTGGAATCGGATTTCTTCATAGAGACTTTGACGGAAGCACTGGAGGAGACGGGATTCCCGGCTCCGCTTCTCAGTCTGAAGCTGGCAAGCGACTGCAGGTACATTGAAAGCAGCAGAATGTACGATATCATCGGAAGACTCCACGATATGGGCATACTCCTCATCATAGACGGATTCGGCAGCGGAACGGATTCCATAGCATTCCTCAAGGCGACTCCGGTAGACGCAGTTTGTCTGGACAAGCAGTTCCTTGAGAACGTGAAGGAGAGCAAGAGGGACAGAGATATTTTGGAATACCTCACGAAGATGGCAGCGACCTGTGTAGAGCACATCAATGTGAAGGGCGTAGACAGTCAGGAACTGCTCGATATCGTAAAGGAATTCCCGGTGACGACGATACAGGGGGAACTGTTCACAAAGCCGCTGGTGATGGAAGAACTGATGGAGAAGTACTATTAAGGGTTAAAGCGCCCGCAGGCAGAAAACATGAACGGAACGATTATACAGAAGGGGCAGGTATCCCCGGACAAATTGAATATAGGCATCCTCGTTGAGAAGCTGGATAGGGGAGCAGTGGGCAGACTTGCCGCGGATCTTGCGAAGGCACTCGCAGAGGACTTCAATACGTTTGTGATCCTGCTGAACAGACGTGAGTCGATAGGCCATGCGACTGGAACCATATTGGACCTTCAGGGAGGCACGGCAGCCTTCGGGCTCAAGCTGACCCAGTCATCGGCGCGTATCAACATTCTCATTAAGGACTATGGCCTGGAGGCTGTAATCAGCATTGGGGACAGGGCAAACACGGTAAATGGACTGTACAACCATGCAAGCCCTTCTGCTGCATGCGTACTAAAGAATGGGGAGAGCAGCAGGTTGAATCCTTTGGGCTTCTTCACAGGGAGGATGAAAAAGGACGCGATGAAAAAAGCGGATAAGGTAGTCAGGCTGACAGGTGCAGACGATCCGGCAAGGGTGCGCAAGTGCTGTCAGGCGGTCAAAGAACTGATTTCAGGGAGGTAGATGAAATGAAAGAAGCAAGAGATGCCATTAAGCCGGTAGCAGAGTTTCTGGCTTATAAGATAAGAGCAGGTGAGATTTCCGTAGAAGGAGGAGACGTGCTCTGGAAGATGATACTAAAAAATCCCGATAAGGCGCAGGCCATCATAGATATCCTTGAGATGGACCTTCCTGAAGCTGATACGATTAAGAGAATCGAGCGCCTGACTCAGTAGTTC
>JAFTHD010000218.1 GCA_017457585.1 Bacillota bacterium
CTGCGCCAGTTTTGACTACGATCCTGAGTAGATCGGAAAACATATGCTGGAGATGTTGACGAAGTTCAGTAGCGAAGGAGTTGAGGGAGACTTTGGGGCGAGACATATCTTGGCGCTGGTGTATTTAGTAATTCTGCGGTAGAATAAACTTGAGGTGCCGCTTGAGGTCGCAAATTGCGACCTCAAGTGAGTAAGTTGGGCGCGGTGTGAAGATGGCAGACAGGAAGGGCCGATCAGTGGATCACCCCGACATAGGGGTTCTGTGAAGAAGGCAGGAGACCAGCTATGAAAAGTCAAGGGGGTAAGCGAAAAAAATTTCTTTTTTACCACCGCGGGAAAGATGGGTGACCTGAATAGACCCAACCGAATGGGCGTTTTTTTCGGAATTACTCAGGTAACCCGATCAGTGATCAGGGTGTCTCCATGGGGGACATGAGCAGATTCTGGATTAGAGCATGACGTCAGGATCTCGCGTGACATTGACATCGTGAGTGGCATACCAACGGTACGCGTCACGAAGTCCGATGGCTTCCAGGTATTCGTCTCTTGCCTTGCTACGGATTTCAGGAGTTGCTCCTGACTTGTAGAGGGAATAGAGATCGTGCCGCTCCATAGCTTCAAGCTTTCTGTGGAAGGCAACCTCTATACGGCGGAAGCAAGGGTCATCCGGATCGCCATGTAGGAATGCATGTGAGATGAGGTCCTGGTAGAAGGAATAGGTAATCTGGATACTCTTGGGTCGGTCAATCTGCATGTGGTCCTCCTAAATGCGCGGACACCATGTATACACGTGGTGTAATAAGTAGTCAAGGACGAATCCCTGTATCACAGCTTGGCTGGGTCGAAAGCTACGTCCCGGGAAAGCATCATGTAGATAATTCGGACGAGCTTTCCAGCACAATGGCCAAGTGCTGCATAGTGACCTCGGCCCTGAGCACATTTTTTGTCGTAGTAACTGTGAAATGTTTCGTTGTTTTTTACGACATTGTGCGCAGAGTAAACCAGTGCATACCGCAAGGTTCTGGAACCGCGCTTGGACATCCTGGTCCGGCTGGCGTTGAATTTGCCAGACTGACGAATCACGGGGTCCAACCCGGCATAGGCCAGAAGTTTGTGGTAGTCGGGGAAACGGTGGACATCACCGATTTCGCCCAGGATCATTCCGGCTTCGACATAGCGAATGCCAGGGATGGTCATGATGACGGAGCCCATTGCTTTGACGATCTCTTCGATCTTGGCTTCGGCATCATCAATTTGTCTATCCAGTAACTCGATCTGCTCAATGACCTGGGTTATCTGAATAGAGATAGAGCTGTCGATGGAACCGACAGACTTCTGTGCGAGAACCCTTAACTCTTGAGCCTTTTCCTTCTTAAAACGGCCGTGGGAAGCAGAGCTAAGAAGGTGGGTCAGATGGGTCATGTGCATGGAAGCAATCTGTTCCGGAGTCTGCGCTTCTTTCAGGAGCGCATAGACAGACTTGTGGTGAACACCGTGGAAGAAATACTGGAGTTCCGGGAACGCCTGATCTACGAAGGAGGTCAGCTTGATCTTAGCGGTCGTGCGTTTCTTCATTAGATCTTGGCGGGTCCGGCCCAGATTCTTCAGATGCAGGAGATCGAGATCCTGCTTCTCGAACAGACGGTGTTTGGAAGCCATAAGGGTCTTGGCGATTACAACAGCGTCCACCTTGTCCGTCTTGGTGTTGCGGATATTTGTCTTCCGCATCGCCGAGGTCTGGATAGGATTAAGGACGCAGAACCGATACCCTTTGGCAACGAGGAACTCGACAAGGTTATTACCGTAGTGGGCCGTTGATTCAAGACCGACGAGGAGCTGCTCTCGATCGTACTTATCGAGTACGAGGGAAAGGCTACGGAAGCCCTCGAAGTCGTTTGAGAATTTGAACGGTTCCACGAGTACTTCCCCGTCAGACGAGATGACGGAGGCGAAGTGGTTGAGCTTGGCAACATCGATGCCGGCGTAGATCATGGAAATCTCTCCTTCCTCTTTGTTTGACGCTGCGACAGTCCGTGTACGGCCATCATCGTATACTTGATTGACATAAGTGCTCTTGGAACTGCTCTCGCGGTTCGCTCGGCGACATCCAGCTATTAACGATCCAGATGGTGTAGCGGCTACACACTCCTTCAAGTAGTCGAACTACAGAAAAAATCAGTAGTCCGCAGCATCTGGATGTATCATAGTCGCTGGTGGACAAAAAGGAAAGGAAAGTATGATTTCCGCTTCCGTAATTATCATACAAGAAAGTAATATGTTTTTCAAGAAGAGAGCAGAGACAAAGACTTATGATCCGTCTGCGCAGAAGCCTATGCTGCATAAGAGCATCTGCACAGGAGAAACGACAGCGGGTTTTAAGGACCTGGCTACAGGAAAATACATGGATGTTATGCTGGTTCGGAATGAGAAGGATTTGAAGAAATTCATGAGTACCTATGCCATTAATACCAAGCCGGAGACGGAATACTGAGGAGAACGTCTTCTTTACGTTGGAGGATTTCAGCCATTTTGAAACCTTGGTAAAGGGCAGGGGAGACCTGACTCTGGGAATACGGAGGGAACCATGACGATAGA
>JAFTHD010000219.1 GCA_017457585.1 Bacillota bacterium
CGTTTTGCATACTGAACCGGAATACGTCTTACAGCTGCCGTGAGAAGGATCGTAAGCACTACGGTGATCAGGATGACCGCAAGGATGATCACTACCGCCATACCTGCCTTCGCAACGCTCTTTCCAGACACAAACTGCGTGAACAGGGTCGCCAGATCCTGCGGCAGACGTGAAAGGATGTTGAAGAGAAGAACGATAGAGATACCGTTGCCGATTCCATTCTCGTTGATTCTCTCACCGATCCACATGACCATTGCGGAGCCGGCTGTCAGGGCAAAAATAACTGTAATAGCGCTAAAGAAATTAAAGTTCCTGATCAGGCCACTGCGACCGAATCCGATTGCCATCGCCGTACTCTCGAACAGAGACAGGCCGACAGTCAGATATCTGGTAATGGTCGAGATCTTCTTTCTTCCGTCCTCGCCGTCACGGTGCATCTCTTCCAGCGCGGGGATCGCGATGGAAAGGAGCTCCATGATAATCGAGGATGTGATGTACGGTGTTATGTTCAGTGCGAACACTGACATACGTTCAAAGGACCCACCCGTAAAAGCACTGAAGAAACTGAACGCCCCGTTATTCTGCTGATTGAACCAGTTCTGGAAGTAAGATCTGTTTACTCCCGGAACCGGCAGCTGTGATCCAAAACGGATGACGACCAGCATTAAGAATGTAAAAAACAGCTTTTTTCTGATGTCCTTTATCCGAAACATATCTCGTATCGTTTTAAACATCAGATCACCTCAGCTTTTCCACCTAATTCTTCAATCTTTGCTTTTGCACTTGCGCTGAATGCATTAACTGTAACATTGAGCTTCTTGGTGAGCTCTCCGTTTCCAAGAACCTTAACGCCGTCCTTGGCATCACGGATGATTCCCTTCTCAAGAAGAGCCTCTACGGTAACATCTGCACCGTCATCGAATGCTTCCAGGGAGGAGAGATTGATGGTCTCAATCTCTGCCCTGCCGACATTCTTGAAGCCCCTCTTCGGGAGTCTTCTGTACAGAGGCATCTGGCCGCCTTCAAAGCCGATACGCGGCTGTCCGGATCTTGCCTTCTGACCTTTATGGCCCTTGCCGGCTGTCTTGCCGTTGCCTGAACCATGTCCACGGCCTCTTCTGAAGTTATTGCTGCTGACGGAGCCCGCAGCCGGACTCAGATTCGCTAAATCCATAGTGACACCTCCCTTAGATCTCTTCCACTTTTACGAGATGGGATATGCGAGCAATCATGCCTCTGACTGCGCCGTTATCCGGCATCTCTACGGTTTTATTGAGCTTGCGAAGACCTAAAGCTTCAACAGTAGCCCTCTGCTTCGGAATCGCAGCGATCGGGGACTTCACAAGAGTGATTTTTAATTTACCAGCCATGTTTCTATCCCTCCTTATGCCAGGACCTCTTCTACGCTCTTACCGCGCAGACGAGCAACCTCCTCCGGGCTCTTGAGGCTCTTAAGAGCCTGCAGGGTAGCCAGGACAACATTCTGCTTGTTATTGGAGCCAAGAGACTTCGTACGGATATTACGGATGCCTGCCATCTCGAGAACGACACGGGCA
>JAFTHD010000220.1 GCA_017457585.1 Bacillota bacterium
ACTGACCTCTTCCAACGTGGTGTTGAAGGTGGTGTGTCTGCAGTGATCCGACCAGTATGTGTCGATGACCTTCAGCTCTGTGAGGGTCGGGTCTCTCCTCTCTGTCTCTGCGTAGTACTGCTGGATGAACCGGATATCAGCAGGACTCATGGCAAACTCCATCTCCTGCCTGTAGCTTTCAAGATCGTCTGGTGCCATTGAGGCGAATCCCGTCACGGTTGCAACATCCTCAGGAGGCGTCGTCACCAGCTCTAAGCTGTCCGGCTTCGTCATCTCGGCAAGCTGGGAATCAACAGGGTTTACACAGTAGTTTCTAAGCTGCTCCACCTGCTGGGCGCTGAGTCTTCCGTCCAGCACGTATACCCTCGCAAACTTTACGGTGGCGTCTGCCTTCCCGTTCATCAGCTTGATGCACTGTGCAGCCGAATCCGCTCTCTGGTCGTACTGCCCTGGCAGGTATTCTACTGCAAAGTGTGTGCGCTTCCTCACGTCTGCCGGCAGGTCTTCCTCATATATCTTGTCGATGGCAGCTTCTGCGAAAACCGTGTACTTCGCTGCCTCGTATGTCTCATCGTCTATACCGTCTACATCGTACCGGTTGAGTATCCTCACACCCTTCAGATGATCGAGATGAAGATTCTCCTTCACATCGTCAAAAAGAGCCTGTGCTTCCACATCAAAACCGGATTTTTTCTCGACGTATATCCTTCTAACCATATGGATTCTCCTTTTCCGTAAATAGCAATAATCCAACAGAATAATAGTAGCATTTTTGATGGCAATATTCAATTCTTTGCCGGTCTTATCCGCGAAAAAATCAGTAATTTTTGCGTCCTGCAGAGAGACCTTCCTGCCGCCGGTCTTGTCACCTTCCTTTCAGTCGGATATAATGTTTTCATTAGCGAAAGGAACACATAGATGACGATGAAATTCTGTTCCTTTGCCAGCGGCAGCAGCGGTAATTGCTACCTGGTAAAGGACGATGAAACTGCAATACTGATTGATGCCGGCATTTCCGGCAAGCGCATTCTCCACAACCTGAAGGAAACCGAAACACCCCTTGAGGATGTGGCTGCGCTCCTGGTTACTCATGAGCATATCGACCACGTAAAGAGCCTTCCCGTGCTCAGCAAGAAGCTTCCAAACGTGAGCATTTACGCCAATCTTAGAACCTGGGAGAGCAACGAACGCCCCGTTCCTGACGAGAAGAAGCGGCTCTTTAACACGGGGGAGGAGTTTCGCGTAGGCGCATTCACCGTGAAGCCGTTTCACGTGAGTCACGACGCGGCAGAGCCTGTCGGTTTCTCAATCTCAAAGGACGGCTGCCAGGTGAGCATACTGACTGACTCGGGTTTTGTAAGCGATGAAAACCTGAAGGAAATCGCAGGTGCGGACCTTCTCGTCTTAGAGTCAAATCACGAGGAGGAAATACTGCTGATGGGCCGGTATCCGTACCAGGTCAAGCGACGAATCTTAAGCGATGAGGGGCATCTCTCCAACGTATCCTGCGGTGAGTATCTTGCCAGGATTCACAAAGAAAACGCCAAGCCAAGGCAGGTGCTTCTTGGCCACTTGAGCCACGAAAACAACGCACCTTCCGTGGCTCTCATCACCGTTAAAAATACGCTTCTTGAGCAGGGGATTATTCCGGGGGGCGATCTTCAAATCGAGGTGGCTCACAGGGACAAAAGGAGCGACGTGTTCATCATCGAAAAGGAGTAAGACAGGCGGCGGCGAGCATCGCTCGCAGGTACTTATCCGGAAACGGACGGTAGTTTTGGAAGACCAGTTATTTGTTCGGAAACGGACGGTAGCTTTGAAAGACCAGTTATTTGTTCGGAAATGGACGGTAGTTTTGGAAGGTGATTCACCATGAACATAAACGTAATCTGCATAGGGAAACTCAAGGAAAAGTACTGGACCGATGCTGTCGCTGAGTACAGCAAGAGGCTGTCCAGATTTTGCAAGCTGAACATCATCGAACTGAAGGAAAGTCCGCTTCGCGCCAACCCGTCTGCCGCAGACGAAGAGGCAGTGATGGCCGCAGAGGGTAAGGAAATACTGGGCAAAATCGGCTCCGGAGACTACGTCATAACCCTTGAGATCAAGGGCAAAGGGTTATCTTCCGAGCAGCTTGCCGATCGGCTTGCTGATCTGGCCTTGCAGGGCAAGAGTACCATCGACTTCGTTATCGGTGGCTCCCTGGGGCTCTCTCCCGAAGTGAGCAAGAGAGTCAACTACAAGCTTTCCTTCTCCGCAATGACCTTCCCACATCAGATGATGCGGGTGATTTTGCTGGAGCAGATATACAGGGCATTTAAGATCAATAACAACGAAACTTATCACAAATAGGCAGGATACTTTACAGGAGAGATCACCATGAATATCAATGGGGCATCCGGAAAAGTTTCAGAAGAATTAATTGGCAATGGCAATACTAACTATGCCGGCGAAATTACGATAGAACTGAAAAAGAATCCGTCCGGCAAGATCTGCGCGGATCCTTCTTTGTTCCCGTCTGCTCTCGATGGCACAAGGGCCGTGGTTACGTTGACCTGCGAGGGGAAGGAACCTCTCACCTACAGGATATTCGCGCAGGCGGGAATGGATTACGATGGGTACAACGAATACCTGAATCACCACGGATGTGCATGCAGCACTTTGACCAGCGTACTCGGAGCCTTTTCTCAGCGGAGCAATGCTCCCAATGATATATCAGATCTTACCCCGGACAGGACGATCCATGAAATTGAGAGAAGTCTTTTCCCGGAGGACATCTGGAAGGAGAACTATTCCCGTCAGGTTCTCAAGCAAAGTCCCATCAACCTCTGCGGCATTTCGCAGGTGCTGACCCACTTCGGAATATCAAACATCCGCGTTCCTTCCTTCAGAAGGAAGCAGGCAATAACCACAATCAGGGAACATCTTGAGACGGGCATGCCGGTCATTATCGAAACCAGCCGTGTGCGGTACGTGCGCGGAATACCGGTAACGATAAACGACAGAAAATTTGCAGGTTCCTACCACGTTACCGCCCTCGTCGCTATAGAGCCGGACGGGGATACAGCCTGGATGATAGACTCCGCTTACAGAGACTGGAGTGGCAACGCCCAGAGGCTCAAGCGAGTATCGCTCAGGGAAATCATCAATTACATGTTCTCCTGCACGAAAAGGGCAGGACTGCCAGTCTACTACGAGGGCAGACTTGCCGCCGGCGGTTTCATACTCGTTGAATAGTTAAATCAAAACCCAGGGGGTATAGCGTATAGCGCTGTAGGACAAAACTCCCTGAATTGTTCCATGCAGCGGCATCCCATGAAAACACGATGCCTGTCAACATTCCGGCCAAGGCCGTTTACCCGAACAGTTCGCGAAGCACTCGCTTCGTATAAGTCGGGTTGTTTACCATTCGGGAAATCATAGGGTTGGATACATAAGGGTCATGGAGCGACTCCGCGGTAATCCTCTCAAACTTAAGTCTCGTTTTGTCAGGCTCTATTCTCCTCACGTATTCTTCGGTCAGATATTCTGCCGAAAAATCATTTGCGCGAATCGCTTCCTTGGCGGCGATGGCTGCCGCCTCTCCGCTGTCCGCTGCTGCGCTGCATCCGTCCTTGATAAACGGCATCATAATGCTTCCCGCGTCGCCTATTATCAGATACCCATTGCCGCATCGATGGTTTATTGCCGTCACGTCCCTGAGCATAGCTCTCTTCCAAGGGCTGACCTGGCGGGCTCCCAGGAACAGGGATGCCACCCTTTTATTCCTCTCAAAGAGCCCTGCGAATACTTCCTCTGCGCTTACAGCTTCCGCGCCATCTGCTTCTCTGACGATACCGACATTGCAGTAGCCATCACGTATACCGCTTCTGCCCGATGGCACGATCCAGTACCCGCCGCCCGGAAGGTCTTTGTGAAATCCTATTGCGCCATATGCATTATACTGCCCCTTCGCCAGCACTTCTTCAAGGTTAATCCCTGCAAAGTAAGCACGCTCGCCTATGTATTCACCGCTGCCGGTAAAGCGTTCCGCCTTCTCTTCTGCTGAAGTCATGCCCAGCTGCCCCTTCAGAAGCGACCCTGCTCCGTCTGCTAATATGACAAGCCTGCTCCTTATCTCAAAATCGGCGCCTTTTTCTCTTACCGATACGCCCTTTATCCATCCGTCCTCACAAATGAGGGACCTGACTCTGCAGCCGTCTCGAAATTCAGTCCCTCTCTTTATTGCGGCTTCTGCGATCATGCTGTCGATCTGAAATCTCGGTGCCGCATATCCCTCGAAAGGAATGATGCACTCAGAGCCGTTCTCCGACATTATGTGAAGCCTTCTCAGCAGTGTTCCGTTATCATCAAGCTTTCCAAAGAGATCCAACCTGCTCAGGTGAGTAACCATACCTTCTCTTAGGATATCTCCGCAGGCCTTGTCCCTCGGGAATATTTCTTTTTCGAGGAGAAGCACATCCGCTCCGGCTCCTGCCAGATATGCGGCGCATATGCCTCCTGCAATTCCGGCACCGACGATAATCACATCTCTTTCGATTTTCATCTATCTCACCTCCCCGGCACGAATCAGTTCTATAGCACCTTCAGGACAGGCTTCCGTACATATGCCGCACCCTATACATCTTGACGCATTCACCTGATGGTATCCGGCACATATATATCTGGACGCCTCCTGTCTTGCCTGTTTACCAGTGAGAAGATGCCTGCCTACTTCAAAGCCTTTATCAGCCATGGTAGTGCCTTCAATTATTTCGTACTTTGGATTGTCTTCTGTCTGTTCCGGCACGATAAAATCCACGTCTACATCGTCGCCGCTCAGGAAGCTGTGAACGGCAAGCGCCCCTGCTCTTCCTGCCTCTACGGAAGGCATGCCGCATGTTCCTATGCTCAGCACACCACTTATCGGTGTGCGCAGCTTTTCATCGGTAACGAGCCTGCCCCTCTCATCCGTCTTCAATGCAGGATTTCGGGCTACAACCGTTGCAGTATCTGCCATCCCGGTATCGCCTATTACCAATGTGTCGCACGGAACATTGATAACAAGATCCTTTGATATGATCCTCAGCTCTGCCGCCTTAATGTTGCCGTCGCCCGTATCAAGTCCCACCAGCTCTGTTCCTGTCACCAGATTGACGCCCTCTTCCAGGGCATCGCTTACCGCTCCCGTTCTCCGGTCAAGTTCTTCTCTGGAGCATCTGCATATCAGCGTCACATCGCCGGCGTACTCTTTTAGCTTTCTCGCAACGTCAACTGCCATCTCGTCGCTTCCTGTGACTATGGCATTACCGCCGATGCTGTTGATTATAAGATTTCTCGTAAGCCTTGAGGCCAGAGATATCATCTCAAATATGCCTACCGAATAGGCTCCCGGCATATCAGGCCTTACGCCTCTGCTCTCGCCAATTGCAAAGAGAATTGCACCAAAGCCTTCCGCCTTGAGTTCGCTAATTGACGGTTTGATTCCGGCAGATGCGTTTGTTATCACCTGGATTCCGGATGCTTCTACCTTGGCCAGTTCATCACCTGCCCCGTCTGAATCTATTCTTTTTTCCGTGGCAAACCAGCGATACTTGCCGCCGAGATACGGCGTCTTTTCAAATATCACCGGTGCATATCCCTTTTTCGCCAGTTCTATTGCTGCGGTAATGCCTGCGATGCCTCCGCCAATAACGGCCACTTTCTTTTTCTTTGCGAAGTCCGGTGCTTCTCTGTCCACCAGCAACGGCATATCTTCTTCGATTCCAGCCTGCCTCAGCAGGGAAATGATGTCCTCAGCAGGGGCAATATTGATCCTGCCTGTTTTGCTGAAGATGGTAGTCTCTCTCTGAGGTCTTACCATAGCGATCTCTTCGCGTACGATCGTTTCATCACCCTGTCCCGCAAAGTCTGCATGCCTGTACGGGAAGTGTCTCCCTCTCAAAAAGGCATCCACATGCTCTGCGGCCT
>JAFTHD010000221.1 GCA_017457585.1 Bacillota bacterium
ATACGGCATGAGAACCTGCGCTCTGTCGGATACGAGAATCTTCGGAGCCGGCACGCCTTTGCTCGTGATGTCGTTTATCTCATTGAGCAGATAAGGGATGTTGAGGGCAACGCCGTTTCCCAGAATGCTCGTCGTATGATCGTAAAAAACGCCGGACGGAAGCATGTGAAGCGCGAATTTGCCGTACTTGTTCTTGATGGTGTGGCCCGCATTGCTTCCTCCTTGGAAACGGATAATGATATCCGCATCCTGCGCCAGTGTATCAGTTATTTTTCCTTTTCCCTCGTCACCCCAGTTGGCTCCAACGATAGCTTTTACCATTTTAAATGGCTCCTTTCGTATGTATTGTATGTATTCTCAAAGTTTCGCGCACGCGGCGCGCCGAGTTTGTTTCTTTATATCGCTTATACTGTTACTTCGCCCTCGAGACCGAGAACGTCCTTGTTGTCCTCCAAAATCGGCTGAACCACATTTGCGAGGAAGTCTTCTACCTGAGAAGCTGCACATCCCGTGTAGAGTTCCGGCTTCATAAGCTGGAGAAGACGTTCTTTGCTGATTCCGAAGGCCGGGTCTTCTGCGATCCTGTCCAGAAGGTCGTTTGCAGCGCCCTCTTCCTTTACACGCTTTCCGGCGGCCATGGAGTGCTGCCTGATCTTCTCGTGGAGCACCTGTCTGTCGCCGCCAGCCTTTACAGCATCCATCATGATGTTCTCTGTCGCCATGAACGGAAGCTCCGACATGAGTCTTGACTCGATAACCTTAGGATAAACGACCAGCCCCGATGAAATGTTCATATAAAGTTCCAGGATTCCGTCCGTTGCCAGGAAGGCTTCGCTGATGCTGATCCTCTTGTTGGCCGAGTCGTCGAGGGTTCTCTCAAACCACTGGGTCGCAGCCGTGAGGGCAGGGTTTGTCGCATCCGAAATCACGTAGTTTGTCAGGGCTGCGATACGCTCAGATCTCATAGGATTTCTCTTGTAAGCCATGGCGGAAGAGCCGATCTGGTTCTTTTCAAAAGGTTCCTCGATTTCCTTAAGGTGCTGGAGCAGCCTTATGTCGTTGCTGAACTTGTGCGCGCTCTGGGCGATGCTTGCAAGAACGTTGACGACTCTCGAATCCACCTTTCTGGAATAGGTCTGGCCGGATACCGGATAGCAGGTTTCGTATCCCATCTTTTCGGCGATGAGGCCGTCGATCTTCTTCACCTTCTCGATATCTCCGTCAAAGAGTTCCAGGAAGCTGGCCTGAGTGCCGGTCGTTCCCTTGGAGCCGAGCAGCTTCATGGTGCTGATTACGAAGTCGATCTCCTCTAAGTCCAGGGTCAAATCCTGAAGCCAAAGAGTTGCTCTCTTGCCGACCGTCGTTGGCTGTGCCGGCTGGAAATGGGTGAATCCCAAAGTCGGGAGTGCTTTGTATTCATCTGCAAACTTTGCAAGATTTGCAATGACGTTGATCAGCTTGGTGCGGATAAGCTTCAGGGCTTCCGTCATGATGATGAGATCCGTGTTGTCTCCCACGTAGCATGATGTGGCGCCCAGGTGAATGATGCCTTTTGCAGTCGGGCACTTGAGTCCGTATGCGTATACGTGGGACATAACGTCGTGTCTTACGATCTTCTCCCGTTCCTTTGCGGCTTCGTAGTCTATGTCCTCTGCTGCAGCCTTAAGCTCTGCAATCTGTTCATCGGTTATATCAAGACCCAGTTCCTGCTCCGTTTCGGCCAGGGCTATCCAAAGCTTTCGCCATGTTCTAAACTTCTTCTCCGGTGAGAAAAGGTATTTCATCTCAGGACTCGGATACCTCTCCGAAAGCGGACTGGTGTAGCTCGTGTACTTATCCATTAGGCTGTGCTCCTTCGTTATTAATATTGTTCTGCTGTCTGCCGGTATTGGTCCGAATCTGAATCAGACCATACACAGTAGATTATAGCACATCCGCACATACTTTAATAGAGCAATGCATGAAAAAACGAGACCCCAGGACAGGCCTCGTTTTGTAAACTTTGTTGTTGTAATCACCACCAAATTCTAATCGTCGAGAAGCTTCAGTGCGTCCAACTTAGACATGTACTTGTCCTCGTATTCCTTCAGATGAGCGTGGTACTCGGTGTTGTCCGAATGATGAAGCTCGTGGAGATAAGCGTGTTCATTGCCGCTGATGCTCTCGTCCGCTCTTCCCAGCAGATAAACGGCAACGTCGGAGCACTGGTCGGAGATTCTCTCCAGATTTACCAGCATGTCGGTGAATTGGACTCCGCTGAATACGTCGCACTGACCGTGCGTCATACGCTGGACGTGGCGATCTTTGACGGCTTCCGTAAGTTCGTCGATGACCTCCTCCAGAGGCTCGATGCGGCGCACCAGGTTAATATCCCCTGAGAAGTAAGCTTCCTGCGTCAGATCCGTAACTTCCGTTACCGCGTCCATTACGAGGAAGAGCTCCTTCTGACCCTTTTCAGAGAAATTTACGCCCGCATTGCGCAGCACTTCCGTGCTTTCGATAAGGTTGACGGCAAGATCGCCCAGTCTTTCAAAGGATACGAGCGCCTTCAGCTGGAAGCTCTGGGTTCTCATGTCCACGTCCCTCGTGATGTAAGGTGATACGGAAACGATGTATCCGCTTACTGCGTCGGCGATGGAGTCAAGGAGCGTTTCGCGCTGGCTGATTCTTTCCCGCCTGGAGTCTTCGTATTCGTTGATCTGCTGTGTGACTGCTTTGTAGTTGTGTATGGAAACCTCGCACATGTTCCTGATGAGGGTTTCGCTTTCATCGAGGGCCAGAGTCGGGTTGGAAATGAGACGAGGATCCAGCTTCCTCAGGTTTTCGAGAACTACCGCGTCCTCATCGTCGATGACGTCATCCTTTACGAGCCTGTCTGCGATGCTTGCGAGGAGATTGCTGAACGGCAGGAGAACGATGGCCGGTATGAGTCTGAAAAGACCGTGCACGTTTGCAACGCCGCCGGAGTTCATGGTCACGTTCCATATGTCGTCGTTCAGGATGCCAGTCAGCCTCAGAATTGCAATGACGCAGATCAGAAGCAGGGCAGCGATAACGTTGTATACGATGTGAACCGTGCAGGTTTTGCGCTGGTCGGAGTTGGAGCCGATACGGCAAACAAGATACGTCGTGATGCAGTCACCGATATTTACGCCGATGATCACTGCAAAGACGCCGCAGAAGGAAACGCCCAGGGAGCTTGCGATGGACTGGAGTATACCGACTACAGCCGATGAGCTCTGGATGATCATGGTGACTACCGTGCCCGACAGGAAGCCGAGAACGTAGTTTCCTTCAAAGGAGACGAGGACGCTGCTCAGGGTATCCGACATGGTGGATACGGCAGAGCTCATATTCATCAGGCCGACGAAGAGGATACCGAAGCCCATGCAAATGGTACCGGTGGTATTCGCAGAACCCTTCTTGATGAACATGATGAGAATGATTCCTATGATTAAGGCGATAGGAGCCAGATTATCCGATTTAAAGAAGTAAATAAAACTGGTGGCATCAGCGTTAATGTCCATCAGACGAATGATCTGAGCGGTTATCGCTGTACCAACGTTGGCACCGAGAACGATGCCGACCGACTGCCTGAAATTGATGAGTCCTGCGCCCACGAGACCTACCGTCAGCACAATGGTGGCGGTGGAGCTCTGTATCATACAGGTGGCTACGATTCCCAACAGGAAACTCATTGCCGGTTTATTTGTAATCTTCTCCAGGATGACCTTCATGGCACCGCCGGAGCTGCTCTTGAGGCCGTCTCCCATGATCCTCATACCGTAGAGGAAGAGAGCAAGTCCTCCCAAGAGGCCTACTATGCTATAAAAAACTGCCAAACTTTACCTCCTTCACAACCTAACCCATTATATTATAGGCGAAAACCTTTTCGTTGCAAGACTAAATCGTTGTATTTAATAAAGTGCAAGAGCGAAAAGTTTCGCTGGCGGTGGCCAGAGTCCGGCTGGTGGCTGGAGTCCGGCTGGCAGCTGTCGCTGCAATACCTATTTCGCCTTTTTTAGCTTTTCAGAATTGCAACCAGCAAAAAGTAATTCTGAAACCAGGTTTTTTGAAATACAGAATTGCAATCACAGAAGCTGCAATTCTGAAATCACGAAAATGACGTTTTAGGTATTGAAATCGGGATTTTGCAATTCTGAAACTACAAAAAACCGGTTTTAGGTATTGCATAAGCGCCCCTTCACGGAATCCGACATCTGCAGCAAGTTAATCCATTGAAGCTTTGACACGAGCCTGCTGGTGTGGTATCATACGCAGGTGAACAAATGAATACATGCCCTCATAGTTAAATGGATATAACAAATCTCTCCTAAAGATTAGTTCTTGGTTCGATTCCGAGTGGGGGTGCCATAGAGCCTGAAATTTCAACAATTTCAGGTTTTTACATGTGATAGGAAATTTCATAGGCGGGAACAGAGCGATTTTCAAGAGGAAGAATCTGGGATTCAAAAAGCGAATAGTAAATAAGGTATCAAATTGAGTTATTCGTTTAGAAAGTAATCCATATCGAGAAGATCCTCATCGCTCATGTTCTCGATTTGAAAAAGAAAACAAGAAAGTTAATTATAAAGAGGATGAAGAAGAGTAATGAGCTTAAGAAAAGCATAAAAAAGAACAAGAAAAAGAAAAAGCGCGAACACAGTGTTGAATTTAAAAAGGGCGACTTATTCTATAGTGTTCAGCACTGTAACTATACGATTAAGAGTGTCAAAGGGAAAAAAGTGAAAATCAAAGCTCATGATAGATATGATTTTACAGAGTTTAGGCGACCTTTGAACACTATGGCCAATGTAGCAAATAATCTGGGATATCTTTTGGAAAGGAATAAAATAACATATCCTTATAATTGGTCCGTCAATTTCAGCATCAGAACATA
>JAFTHD010000222.1 GCA_017457585.1 Bacillota bacterium
ACAAGGATGATGGCAAATCTCTCGTATATCAGCAGGTTTTTGCAAACGACTATATGGATAAAGTTCGAGAGACGCTTGATATTGAGAACGAGACCTATGAGAACTTTATGCTGGCAGAAGACAGTTTGACATACTTTTTCACGGGTAAGGATGAGGAGACAGGCAGAGATGTGATAACGCCTGTCAAGCTTCTGCCGTGAGATTACGAGGGCTGGGAAAGAGACCAGGTGATGGCCAGATTCGTAGACCCTTCCAAGCCGATGGTCGCGCTCACCTACGATGACGGACCGGGACTAAAGAGTGAGGATAAAATCCACGACGTGCTTGAGAAATACGATGCGGTTGCAACCTTCTTCTACTCCGGATACATGGTAAAAGGAAAGGAAGACAGGTTGAAGAGATCTGTTGAGAACGGATGTGAAATAGGCAGCCATACGTGGGATCATCCGGTGCTAACAAGTTGCGACAAGAAGGAACTGAAGAAGCAGCTCAACAAGACGAACAAGACTATCAAAAAGGCCTGCGGCCAGGCGCCTGTGCTCTTCAGACCGAGCTACGGCATAACAAACAAGGAGATAAACAAAAAGGCTAAGCTTCCTGTAATCATGTGGGATATAGACACGAAGGACTGGAAGACAAGAGATGCCAAGAAAATTTATAAGTCAGTGATTAAGAGGCACAAGAAGAACAAGCTGGATGGAAAGATCGTTCTCATGCACTGTATCTACGACGAAACAGCAGATGCTACAGCAAAGATCGTTCCGTGGCTTGACGCCCACGGTTATCAGATGGTAACGGTGAGCGAACTTTACAAATACGGCAAGGGTAAGGAACTGAAGCCGGGCAAAGTTTATCCTTAAGTGGTGAATGAGGTGCACATGTGATATAATGGGATGGAGAGGTAAGGAGAGATAGGATGCTTATTACGAGAAGAAGCGATTATGCACTTCGCATAATACGCGTGTTAAAAGATGGTGACGTTCACAATGTCAGAGAGATATGTGAAAAAGAAGATATACCGAGGGCGTTTACTTATAAGATACTGAGAGAACTTGAACAGGCTGAGCTTGTGAGATCTGAGAGGGGCAACAAGGGCGGTTATTATCTCGCAAAATCTCTCGATAATATGACCCTTTTTGACATCATCAATTTCACCGAAGACGGAGTGGATTTGATGCACTGCATGAAGGAAGGCTGCGACAGGAATACTTTGAAATCCCCTTGTATGGTTCACAGGGAACTGGAACGAATCCAGGAGATACTGATTAAAGAGATGAAGTCAAAGCCTCTTTCGCAAGTGATAGAAGGCGAGTGACATGTCAGAATCAGCGGTCAGTGGGCTGCACCGCAGGTTGAAGCATCTGAAGGAACAAATTCAAAACAATTAAAAAATAAGAGCACTATCGGAATAGCGATAGTGCCTTTTTCATGTCTTCCGGTATCGGTGCTGTAATTGTGAGCCTTTCGCCTGTAGCCGGGTGATGAAAGGAAAGGCTGGAGGCGTGAAGTGCCTGCCTTTCAATTATAGCGGGTCTCTCCGTGCCGTATAGATGATCGCTGAGAACGGGGTGACCCAGGTGGGACATGTGAACCCTTATCTGATGGGTTCGTCCCGTCTCGAGCCTGAGTTCCACGTATGTGAAGCCGGATTCTATGAACCTGTCTATGACCTTGTAATGGGTTACGGAAGGATGGCCGCCTTCCATGACGCCACGCCTGACATCATCAGGATCAGGTCTCCCTATGGGAGCATCGATGGTTCCCATATCCTCCTCCATGATCCCTTCCACGATGGCGACGTAACGCTTTTCCGTCTCGTCGGCCTTCATCTGCTTCGTGATCTCATTCTGGGAAAAGGCGTTTTTGGCAACGATCAGGATGCCGGAGGTATCCCTGTCAAGTCTGTTGACGAATCGAACCTTAAAATGCTCCCCCGTCTCTTCCATCCTGTACATCAGCGCATTGGCGACAGTGCCCGTAGGGTTGCCCTTGGTCGGGTGAACGACAAGGCCCGGCTGCTTGTTGAGAAGGAGAATATCGCCGTCTTCGTAGACAGGGAAGAGGGGAATGTTCTCTGGCTCGAAGTTGCTCCGCTCCTCCGGGAGCACGATCTCTATGACATCACCTGCGGCTACTTTGTGCCAGCCCTCGGTCATCTCGCCGTTGCGGCGCACCAGTTTGTTCCTCTTGATCCTGTTTCTCAGCCTTGCGGAAAAGGTGAAGTTGTCGCGCATGATCTCGCGTACTTCCCGGCCTTCATCTTCAGTTGTAACGTGGTAAATGAAATCTGCCATAAATATAAGTGTTTACAGGAACTTGGACTTAACCTTGCTCCAAAAGTCGTAGTCGTGGCTTCTTATAAGCTTAATTGTGGTGTCGGACACTTTGATATTGATTCTCTTAACGTGTGTGTATCCCGTCTCGTAGCCGTCGTTGAACACGAAGACCCTCTGCTGCCTGTCATCGGGGATTACCTCGATGGTCTTGTCAGACGGCAGCATGAGGCTGGAGGTAAAGGATCGGTAAGCGTTGGTGTTAATCGGCGCGATAGGCGTAAGCTGGAGCGCGTCCAGTCTCGGATCCACGATGGCACCGCCAAGGGAGTAGTTGTACGCCGTTGAACCGGAGGATGGCGCGCAGAGTATGCCGTCTCCCGTAAACTGCTGAATGAGAATGTCGTCGATGCTCAGTTCCAGGTGAACGGCAGATGACTGTCTTCCCCTGATGACAACTTCGTTCAGTCCCGTATGGTGATATTCGCATCCGTCTTCCGTAATTACCGTGGCGTTTACCGTGTTCAGCGGCTGTATGGTGTACCTGCCGTTCAGGTATTCAATTAAAAAGCGGTCAAACTCGTCCAGGGTGATTTCCTCGAAGAAACCCAGGTGACCCGTGTTGATTCCGAGGAAAGGGACCTGAGGAAAATCGCATTTGTGAACGGCCTCGATGAATGCTCCGTCGCCGCCGATACAGATGATCAGTGACGTCTCCGGAGAGTATTCTGTTGCAACAGTGTACCCCAGGTCGTTGAACTTTCTCTGTATATATGACATGGCGTCTATGGATGCAGGCATTTCGTTTGTAAAGACGTTGATTAGCTTCTTGTTCATACCAGTTTCTCCAGTTCCTCCAGCAGGTCGTTGAACTTGTCCATAGCCTTTTTGACAGGTTCAGGGGAGCTCATATCAACGCCTGCAATCTTCAGAAGTTCTATCGGATAGTCTGATTCGCCGGTCCTTAGGAAGTCGATATATCTTTCCGCTGCAGGTCTGCCTTCTGTCAGTATCTTCTGGGATATGGCAGTTGCGGCCGAGTAACCTGTAGCGTATTTATAAACGTAAAATGCGTTGTAGAAGTGAGGAATCCTCGCCCATTCGTATCGGATCGTATCATCATGGGTTATGGCAGGTCCGTAGTACTTGCTGTTCAGATCATCGTACGTCTGGCACAGCCATTCAGCGGTGAGGACTTCACCGGCTTCGATGGCTCTGTGGGTCAGATCCTCGAACTCTGCAAACATGGTCTGTCGGAAGAGGGTAGTCCTGAACTCCTCCAGGTGCAGGTTCAGAAGATACTTGCGCATCTCGATGTCATCGTTGGTCTCAAAGAGGTGTGCCATGAGCAGCGACTCGTTGACGGTGGAAGCGACCTCCGCCGTGAATATGGAATGACTTCCATAGATGTACGGCTGCGTTTCCCTGGTGTAGGAAGCGTGCATGGAATGACCCATCTCGTGGATGATGGTGAATACGTCCTTGAGGGTATCCGTGTAGTTGAGAAGGATGTAAGGGTAGCTGTCGTAACAGCCGAAGCTGTATGCTCCGCTGGTCTTGCCCTTGTTCTCGTAGACATCGATCCATCCCTGACTGATTCCCTCGTTCATGCGCGAGAGGTATTCGCTTCCCAGCGGCTTCAGCGCATCCCTCATGATATCCAGACCTTCCTCGAAGGATACGGTCCTATCCGGAATCTTGATGAGAGGAACTTAGATGTCAGCCATGGTCAGCTCGTCTGTTCCCATGAGCTTCTTTCTCAGCTCTACATATCTGTGCAGGGACGGAAGGTTGTCACCTACGACCTTGACAAGGTTATCGTAAACCTGTCCCGGAATGTTGTCGTCGTAAAGGGCGGCAGCCCTCGAGCTCTCGTAGTTTCTCAGACGTGCGCTCACCACGTCTGTCTTCGTATTGTAGTTGTACGTCGTCGCAATGGTGTTGATGAGCGCTTTGTAACCGCCGTACATTGCCTGATAAGCGTTGCGGCGGAGAAGGGCGTCGTGACTTTCCATGCACTTGATGTAGCTGCCGTGGGTGATCCGTACATCGTTGCCGTCAGAATCCTTCACCGTACCGAAATCCAGAACAGCGTTGTTCAGCATGGTGAAGATGTCTCCCGTGGCACCTGTAATCTCGCTCATCTGGGCGATGATGCTCTCCTCTGAAGGAGAGAGCACGTGGGCTTTGCGCCGCAAGGTGTCCTTGATTGCAAATTCGTGTATCTTAAGATCGTCGTTTTCCGATAGGAAGGACAGAATCCTTTCTTCAGGCGCTGCCAAAAGCTCCGGGGTGAAGAAGGAAAGGGCAGCGGAGACAGCAGCGATAACGCTCATGCACTTATCTGCCATGGCCTGATAGCGCTCATTGCCGTTGTCCTCGTCACGTTTCATGTGGGCGTAGGTGTAAATCTTCTCAAGATTCCTCCAGATCTCGTCCTTTGCCATAAAAGCGGCTGCCAGTGTATCGCTGTCCTTTGCCAGTGAACCTGCATACTTTTTTGCGAAGTCGTCTGCGCTTGCGCGCACCGCTTCAAGCTGATCGTCTATTACGCTCTCATCTGGAATCATCGCCTCTATATTCCACTTGTATTTGTCATCGATCTGATCGCGTGTTTTAAGCTGATCCTTACCCTTAATTTACCTCCTGTTTCTTTGATTCTACAGGGTATTATGTTATAATTGCAGATGTTATTATAACATAGTTTATGGAGGAATATGCTATATGGATAACAGGCCGATTGGTTTTTTTGATTCCGGTCTCGGCGGTCTGACGTGCGTTTCTCCGCTGATGAAAAGGCTGCCTGAGGAAAAGATTATATATTTCGGGGATACGGCGAGAACGCCTTACGGTTCGAAGGCCGCTGGCACGATACGATCCTTTGCAGGGGAGATCACCGACTTTCTCGTGAGCAAAGATGTGAAGATGATCGTCATCGCCTGCAATACGGTGAGTGCAACCTGCGTGGATGATCTTAGAAAGCGCTTCCCGGACATTCCTGTTGTCGGGATTATTGAGCCTGCTGCAAGGTATGTGGCGGAGACATGCAGCGCTGAGAACAACGTGGGGATCATCGGAACCAAGGTGACAATCAGGAGCGGAGCATACGAGAAGACCATTAAGGAATTCAACGGCGATATCAACATATTTCAGACGCCCTGTCCTGCTTACGTGCCGCTCATAGAAGAGGGGATTATCGCAAGCGACATCATGGATCTTACCATCCGGCATTATATGGACGATTTCATTCGTGAAAATGATATCGACAAGGTTGTGCTGGGATGCACCCATTATCCGCTGATCTGAAAGATAATCGAGAGGATATACCCTGAGGTTGAGATCATAAACCCCTCCGACATACAGGCGGACACCATCGTTCGAATCCTAAAGGAGAGAGACGCACTGGCCGAAGACTCAAACTTCGAAACCGTCTTTTACGCCAGCGACCTTAGCGAGAACTTCCTGAACATGATAGACAGGATATTCGAAGACGAGGAAGAGGATGCCAAGGTCAAGTTCAAAAATTTCGATCTTGAGAAAGGGGAATAGGTATGAACTACGAGGAACTTTTGGAATATCTGGAGCTTGAAGGACCTGAGGATTTCCAGTACTTTGAGGCGATGGCAGACCTGATTGAAAGCGAAGAGTACATCGAGCCTGAGGCCATCTACAAGCTGTTTTCAGGGGTGGATATGGACCTTGCGGCATCCATTGCCGAGGATTACTTTGAGGACATTTTAGAGGGGCTTCCCGAGGATGCAGCAGAGATCTACAGCCTGCTTCATCAGATCAAGCTCAGCATATGCGGTATGATGACAAACGCGGAAGGTGAGGACGACGTGCGCAAGCTTTCCGATGAGATATACAGGTTCAGGAACTGGTTCAGCGAAGAATCCCAGGTGGAACTTACGCCTGAGTCAGGCGGAAATCCCGTAATCCAGTGCCTCAGAGACGGGATTACGACTTCCAGAATGGAGAAGTTGGGCGGCGAAAGGTACAGGTATGACTTTGAAGGAGCTCTTGATTACGAGCTGGATGACTATGTGATTTCATTTGCAGAGCTTATGGCAACGGAGGATCTGAGCGAGGCGGAAGGTTCGCGCCATCTTAACTGATTTTAACGATTAGATAATATGAAGTGACCCCACAATTGTAGGATCGTGGATTTACCCGTATACTGAATGTGTCAAGCATTTCAGAAGCGGGGATTACCGCATACAATGGGAGGTCACTATGAAAAGAATAGTATATGTTGGAATCGATGT
>JAFTHD010000223.1 GCA_017457585.1 Bacillota bacterium
GGCCGCCGCACCTACCGCTTCAATCCCCATTTTTTTGCACCCGTAGAGCGCTCTGTACAGATGGTACTTCTGGGTCACAACAACCATCTTCTCTACGCGAAAAATGTAACTGGACCTGTAAATAGACTCATAGGTGCTGAATCCTGCATAATCACAAAAAATATCTTCAGGGTCTACCCCTCTGTCCACGCAGTACTTCCTCATCGGCCCTACTTCATTGTACTCTATCTGTCCGCTGTCTCCCGTTAGAAGAAGCTTGGGTGCCACCCCTTCCTGATAGAGCTCAATCGCCGTGTCCAGTCTGTCTCTCAGCATGGGGCTCGGCTTTCCTCCTGAATATACTGAGGCTCCAAGCACCATAATGCAATCTGCATCCAGATCCGCCAGCTTCTCAATTTCACCCTTTGTCAGGTGATCATATTTACCGCTTATTACGCCTTTTATGCTGCCTTTCGTTGTCCCGATCATCATACCGTTTATGATGATTCCGCAAACTAATACCGCAACAATTATGAATATGACATAAAGGGATACCCGCACCACCGGGCTCCCTGAATTTCTTAGTTCATTAATTCTCATAGGAACATTTTTGCATCTGCGGCGTCATATGTCAAGATTTGTTCACGCAATAAATGTATAAGCGGATAGTAAATGCCTGGGGTCTTTTGTCATCGGGCTGTTATGGGTCTTTGACCCTGATTCACCCGTTCTCGTCCGGCGCGAGCTTTTGTTATGGGTCTTTGACCCTATGATTCACCCTTCTCGTCCGGTGCGGGCTTTTGTTATGGGTCTTTGACCCTATGAATTTCTGTGAAAAGACCTATGTTCCTGTCGATATTGCCTTTATGTTAGGTCTTCTGGCTAAAATCTGTAGGTCTAAAGACCTACGAGACCTGACTATTTTACACACTTGGCCGGCCACAAGAAGCCAGCTATCTTTATTTTTATGGATATAGCGCGAGAAGTTGAGTATAATAACAGAAAAAGGAGGCTTATTCCCATGATAGTAGAATACATAGGCCACAGCGGAGTGCTTGTGGAACTCGATAAGATAAATCTTTTATTCGATGTGATCGCTCCGGTGAGCGGAGGGCACCCGGCTGAGCTTCGTCACGACTGGGGGACATTCCCTAAACTGGATCCTGCAAAGGATACGGTGGTGTTTGCAAGCCACAATCACGGAGATCACTATAGCGAAGAAATCTGGAAGCTGCGCGGTCTTCTCCCGCATCTTCACTACGTTATCAGCAAAGATGTGCACTTTTCTTCCGGTGTCCGCGCAAGGCTTGGAATTACCGATGAGGATATGTCGCGCATCACTTTTGTGAAGAACTACACTTCCCAGGACATCCGGCTTCCGGGCGGTGAAAGCATACATATCCAGACTATACCATCCACAGACGAAGGCGTCGCTTTTCTCGTAAAGGCCGGCGGCAAAATCATCTATCACGCAGGAGATCATCACATGTGGATGTGGGAGCTAAACGGCGAAACGTATATGCAAGATATGGAAGAGGTTTTCAGACGCACTGTGTCACGCCTCGAAATCGAAAGCGGCGAAGTCATAGACATTGCTTTTCTGCTCCTCGACCAGAGACTGGCGCCGCACACGTACGACGGCATGGATACTTACCTTGAACTGCTTCCGGTACGCCATGTCGTTCCCATCCATCAGTGGAAGAACTACGATTTGACAGACGCATATATAGCAGACCGATCCGACATGCTGGCGTCAAAAGGGGTGACGATTCACAAAGTTACCGGCGAAAACTGCAAGTTCTACATATAGATTCGCAAGTCAATTGTCGCGGAGGGGAAATCCCCGGATGAACGCAAAATGCATGTCTCCACGATACTCAAAAAACGCTGTGCATCTCGATTGAACAAAATGCACAGCGTTTTTCACTTTATCACTCTTATCTTCTCAGCTTCAGCTTCTTATAATCCTGCGCAAACGGCGATGCTTCAAACAGCATCGAAGGCTCTGCAGGGATGCCTTGCCCTTACAGCTTCCTCAGAAGGTCCACCAGTTCCAGCTTCTCCGCTGCCGTCTCACTGGCCTTCTTTATAACCTTGGCAGGAACACCTGCTACAACATCTCCCGGAGCCACATCGTTTACAACGACTGCCCCTGCCGCAACGACTGCGCCCTCTC
Organism: Bacillota bacterium; assembly: GCA_017457585.1. The sequence goes on from JAFTHD010000223.1 coordinate 2,156, forward strand.
CTACGGTTACGCCTTCAAGGACTACTGCATTGGCGCCGATTACAACTCCGTCCTCGATGGTTACAGGCTTCGCCGATGGCGGTTCGATCACGCCTGCCAGAACGGTTCCGGCACCGATGTGGCAGTTCTTTCCCACCGTAGCTCTGCCGCCTAAGATTGCGCCCATGTCTATCATTGTGCCTTCTCCGATTATGGAGCCGATGTTGATGACTGCGCCCATCATGATGACAGCGTTATCCCCTATGGATACCTTGTCACGAATGATTGCGCCCGGCTCGATTCGGGCCTTGATGTTCTTCATGTCAAGGAGCGGAATTGCGGAATTTCTGCTGTCGTTTTCGATTACGTAATCCTCAATTGAATCAGCGTTTGCCTCTAAAATCGGCTGCACGTCTTTCCAGTCTCCGAACACGATTTTATCCCCTGCGCCGAACACCTGGCAGCCTGCGTAGTCAACGCTTGCGCCGTCCTTTTCCTTTACGTAAACCTTGACCGGCGTCTTCTTCTCTGCGTTGCCGATGTATGCGATAATTTCTCTTGCTTCCATCATAACGATATTCTCCTTCAAAAGTGCGGCGTATATTTAGTGCCGCCATCAGTTCTCTATACTCTATCCGAACAGCACGTCTTCCATGGTGCTGAAACCTGCCGGTTTACCCTGGGTGTACTCAGCCGCTCTCAATGCACCTGCCGCAAAGATTCTCTTTGACGTGGCCGTATGCTTGATCTCGATGATCTCATCGGTTCCGGCGTAGATCACGCTGTGTTCACCTGATATGGTGCCGCCGCGGATCGCATGGATTCCGATTTCATTGGCACGCTTCCTGTTGCCTTCTCTGCCGTACACGTGGTCGTACTTGCCGGTCGGGTCGGCAGCGCTCAGGAGCATCTTTGCCGTGCCGCTCGGTGAATCCAGCTTCTTGTTGTGGTGCTTTTCGATGATTTCGATGTCAAATGCACTCTCGAGAATCGGAGTAATCTCGGCGATCACCCTCTTCATCACGTTGATTCCCAGGGAGAAGTTGGCGGAGAAAACTACCGGAACTTCCTGCGCCAGATCTCTGATCTGCTGTTCCTGATCAGGGCTGTATCCCGTAGTTGCGATGACAGCCGGAACGCTGTACTTCCTGCAGTACTCGGATATCATATCCAGGTTTGCCGGATTGCTGAAGTCTATTACAACATCAGCTCTGCCCAGATCTTCCAAAAGTTCGTCGTCCATCGGCTCCACGACTCCGGCTACCTCGTATCCCTTCTCTTCGGCAAGGCCTGCCAGAACTTTGCCCATGGCGCCCTTGCCCATAATTGCAATCTTCATTGTTTCCTTTCCTTCCTGAATCTATATTTATATGAGTCCAAGCTCTCTCATTGTGTCCTCAAGAACGGCCTTATTCTCAGGTTCCATCGGAACCAGCGGCTTTCTGAATCCGCCCACGTTCATTCCCACCATGTTCATGGCTTCCTTGATCGGAATCGGGTTCGTCTCTATGAACAGCGCGTTGATGAAATCGAGATGCTTCAGGTGTTCGTCTCTGGCCTTCTTTACATCACCGTTCAGGTAGTCCATAACGATGCCATGGGTCACGCCCGGAAGTATATTTGCAAGAACGGAGATTACGCCTGCACCGCCTACCGAAAGTACCGGCACGTTGATGTCGTCGTTGCCTGAGTAGATGTTGAAGTCATCGTTGATCAGCTTCGCATACTTGGTAACCAGTGACATGTCACCGCTGGCCTCCTTGAGGCCTACGATATTCGGGTGCTTACTGATCTCTGAAAGAGCGTTGTATGAAATCTTGACGCCCGTCCTTCCCGGCACGTGATAGACCCAGATCGGCGAATGAACCGCATCGGCAACCGTGTAAAAGTGGTCGATGAGTCCCGCGTCCGTACACTTGTTGTAGTACGGTGTGATTACAAGCAGTCCGTCCGCTCCCATGTTCTCATACTTGAGGCTCAGCTCCTTAGCCATCATGGTGTTGTTCGAGCCGGAGCCTACCAGGATAGGCACTCTGCCGTTAGCCTGACTTATTACGGTCTTCACGATTTCATCGCTCTCTGCCATGGTGAGCGTTGGTGTCTCCGCTGTCGTTCCAAGGGCCAGTATGGAATCCGTGCCTTCTGCAATATGGAAGTCTACCAGTTCCTTCAGTTTATTGAAATTAACGCTTCCGTCCTCGTTAAACGGCGTTATCAGGGCTACCATCGAGCCTCTAAAAGGTCTTTCAAACATCTTCGTGTCTCCCTTCTCGTCTATGATCCAAGCTGTCCGTCAAATACGCGTACCGACGGGCCTTCCATAAATACACTTCCGTCTTCTTCGATATCGATTTTCAGGGTACCGAGGGCGAGCTGCACGTCTGCGCTCTTTCCTATATACCCTCGCCTGCTGGCTGCTACCACCGATGCACACGCTCCCGTTCCGCATGCCAGTGTGATTCCTACGCCTCTCTCGTAGGTGAGCACCTGAATACTGTCTCTATCTACTATTTTAACAAAGTTTACGTTCGTTTTCTCTCCAAAAAGTTGGTGATTGCAGATTTCTTCGCCTATGGGCTCAAGTTTCTCACGGTCTATTTCGTCTGTAAACACCACCGTGTGAATCGTTCCCATGAAGAAGCTGTCAACCTCCTGAGCGCTTCCGTCCTTCATCGGCACCTGGGCGCCCAGCATGTCCTTTTTATCTGTCTTCACCGCAATCTTCTCAGGGTCAAAGTTCGGACTTCCCATGTTGATCCTGGCTCTGAAAGGTTCATCTTGCGTGATTTCAACCACCATGCCCCCTGCCAGAGTCTTTACCGGGTATTCTGCCTCTTCGCGGATCCCCTCGTTCATGCAGAACTCTGCAAAACACCTGATTCCGTTGCCGCACATGGGCGCTCTGCTGCCGTCCTGATTGAAGAAAACCATCTCAAGTTCCGGCTCTTCTCTGACGACGATGAAACCATCTGCGCCGATCCCTGTATTAATATCGCAAAGCTGCACTGCCAGCTGTCCGTAGGCCTCGAGCCTTTCCGCTTCTCCTGCCTCCCGGATGTGAGCCGGTATCCCGGACTCGCGGATTATGACGAAGCTGTTGCCGCAGCCGTGATACTTTGAAACTTTCATAATGATGTCACGACCTCTCTATAGGTTAAATTCTCTGCAAAGTGCTATAGCAGCAGGCAGTTTCTGATCCATCTTCACCGTCACCGAAATTGAAATCTCGGAAGTTGTGATGTGGTAATATCTGATTCCGTTCTCTGCCAGAACCCTGAACACCTGCCCCGATACGCATGAGTGGGTTGCCATGCCTACGCCTA
>JAFTHD010000224.1 GCA_017457585.1 Bacillota bacterium
GGCAGGGCGCTGCCCTGATCCACGTATAACAGAGTGGCTAATGCCGTAGACTGTTCAACCAGGCTTTTTCCAGATGCCTTCAGAAAACAATTGTGACTCATAGGGGGAACCCCTTGACAAGGGTCACTTCATAACAGGAAATAAAAACTCGGGAACCATGAAATCCCGAGTTTTTAGTCAGTTATGTGCTAATTTTTCGTCAATAGTTTTCTCGTAAATGGCGCGACTGAATTTCAGACAGCAAGATTGCCCTTTAGTACCTGGTCGATTGCGATTGACAGCTGATCGCCGCAGGAAGTCGGCTTAAAACCGCACTTGTTGCCGGCCAGCAGATCGCGAACCTCCGCTGCATCCTTGCCCTCGACCAACTTTCCGATAGCCTTCAGGTTGCCGTCGCAGCCTCCGAAAAATTCAACGTTATGAAGTTTCCCGTCTTCTATTGCAAAGCTAATCGCCTGAGCGCATGTGCCCTGTGTTCTATAGCTGTAGTTCATAATAGATTAATACTTCCTTTCATGGTATAATATGAATCAGTATATCAGAGAATGACACGGAAAGTAAGGGGCATAATGGAATTTCTCGAAAATGCTATTGAAATAGCGAAAATCTATTTTACAACGGGAGTCAGATGGGTGTTTATGATCCTGGCTCTCTATATATTATTGAGGCAGATCAGATCCCTGGCTCTGGCAAGAAATCCGTCGGAGATATGGGCTTATTTAGGTTGCCCTGACGGAACGAGCGTGCCGCTCACTCACTGGGAAAACCTGCTGGGAAGGGGCAGAGGCTGCGACGTAGTGATAAACCTCGGCAGCGTATCGAGAAGCCACGGAACGCTCATAAGGGACTCGGAGGGGATCTGGAAGTACGAGGACCTTCTTTCAAAGAACGGCTCGGCTATCAACGGGGAGATCGTACAGGGGCCTACGGAGGTTGGTGCAGGAGACATCCTGACCATCGGCGGCTCAGACTTCACCCTGTACCCTGTCAGCCTTCAGGAGAGAATGGCAAACATAGAGAAGAGAAAGAGAAGGACGAAGAACATTTCGCCTTGGCCTTCTCTCGTTGCGCTGACGATATATCAGTTCCTGACAATCGTTCAGTTCAAAGTGTCACTGGGAGAGGACTTCCCATCGGGACTAATTCCCTCTTTCGGACTTCTGGCAGCAGCCATGTGGGTTTACTTCATCCTGATGAGAAGGTTCAAGCGCGTAGGCTTTGAGATGGAGACCATAGCCTTCTTTCTCAGCACCATGAGCCTTGCGGTGACCACCTCTGCCTATCCGTCCACCGTCTTTAAGCAGGCCTTCTGCATAGTCATAGGACTCGGCCTCTTCTTCATCCTTTGCTGGATGCTGAGAGACCTTAACAGGGTAAAGCGTATCGTGCACGTCCTCATGGCGGCCAGCGTGGTGCTCCTGTTTATAAACATAACCATGGGCTCGCTTAAAAACGGCTCCACAAACTGGGTGAGCATAGGCGGATTCACCTTCCAGCCATCGGAGCTCATCAAAATCGTGTTCATATTTGTGGGAGCTGCAACCCTGGATGAACTTCAGAAGCGAAAAAACATGCTGACATTCATCATATTCTCGGTATTCTGCCTGGGATGCCTTGCCAAGATGGGTGACTTCGGCACGGCCATGATATTCTTCGTAACCTTCCTGGTAATTTCATTCCTCAGGTCCGGCGACTTTTCCAGACTGTTCCTCATTCTGGGTGTTGCAGGTGCAATGGGGATGATGGTGCTCCGGTTTAAGCCGTATATAGCCGGCAGATTTTCCATATGGAGGCACGTTTGGGATGACCCAACGGACAAAGGGTTCCAGCAGGTTCAGGCCATGTGCAGCGCGGCAAGCGGAGGACTTCCGGGGCTTGGAGCAGGAAATGGAACTCTGAGCGATGTGGCGGCAGCGCCTACAGACCTGGTCTTCGGACTCGTCTGCGAGGAGTGGGGTCTTGTCATCGCGATACTCATGACCCTTTGCATCGTGACGCTGGGCGTCTTCGCAGTAAGGTCCATCATCGCAGGAAGGTCTACCTACTACAGCATAGCTGCCTGCGGAGCCATGTCCATGTTCATATTCCAGACCATACTCAATGTGTTCGGTACTGTGGACCTTTTACCGCTTACGGGTGTAACATTCCCGTTCCTTTCTGCAGGCGGAACCAGCATGATCGCTTCCTGGGGAATGCTTGCATTTCTCAAGGCCGCAGATACGAGGCAGAACGCAAGTTTTGCAGTCAAGCTGGATAAGAAGGGCGATTTTGACAACGAGATGGAAGCAGCAGGCCCTACAGAGCCTGAGGACATACTTGACAGCATAGGCGTTGGCGGAGGTGCAGCGTCGGCAGCAGCGAGAAGAGCGGCTGCAGCGAACGAGGCAAGGCAGAGAAGCCAGGCGCCGGCTCCGAACCAGTATTCATACGACGACAAGAAGGCGACGATATACAGTTCCTCCAAGTCCGATAAGGGCAAGCACTTCACCAATAGAAGGAGTAAGGAGTACAGGAATCAGAGCGACGAAGAGTTCTTCAGGAACTTCGGCGATGCGAGACCTGGAGACGGATTTGAGGAGAGGTACGAAAAGGTTGCGCCGCAGCCTGAGAAGGCGTCTGCTCCTGCAAAGCGTGCCGGCACAAAGGTGAGCACAGGCCGCAGGGCGTCTGACGCTGCAAAGGTGGCAGGCAGCAAAGCTGCAGGTGAAAGGAGAAGCACAGATAGTGCCAAGTCCGTTCACCAGAGCGGAGCAGAGCGAAAGACCCCTGTTCCAAACCATAAACCGAAGGGAAAGAGCCAATCTCAGAAGCTGACTCAGGAGGAGAGGATCCGCAGACAGAGACAGGTGGAGGAATCAAGGAAGCGTGCCGAAAAGGCGAAAGCACAGGAAGAGAAGCCTCTGACTTTAGAGGATATTTTTGGAGATGATCACAGATGAAAAAGATAGAGAAAAGAGCAATCATGTGTCTGATCCTCGGCCTTGTCCTCGTTCTGGGCGTCGGAGTTTTCTCCTACAGGTACGTTATCCACGGGGCTGAATGGGCTTCCTACGAGGGCAACAGAGACGTTTACACGAAAGGCGACATCAAGATGGGCGCCCTTTACGACAGAAACGGCGAGCTTCTCATGAAGAACACTTCAGACGGCATGAAATACAACGACAATCCTAACATACGCACGGCTCTCATGCACATTACGGGAGATAAGGACAACAACATCTCCACGGGTGCCAACAGGGCGCTTTCCGATGAGCTGGTGGGATACGATCTGATAAACGGCGTTTATTCCCTCAATCAGGAGGGTAAGGAAGTTCACCTGACCTTAAACGGAAGCGTCTGCGCTACAGCATATCAGGCGTTGGGCGGACAAAAGGGATGCGTCGGCGTTTACAATTACAAGACGGGTGAAATCGTGTGTATGGTGAGCACACCGTCCTACGACCCTAAAAATCCGCCAAAGATCGATGCAGACGATGACTCCGGCGTTTACATCAACAGGTTTACGTCGGCTAAGTACGCACCGGGCTCCACCTTTAAACTTCTTACCGCCGCGGCAGCCCTCGAGACGGTGAAAAACGCGGCTGACTTTACAGTGCAGTGCACTGGCTCGGAAGACTACGGACACGGGGATAAGGTCACGGACTTGTCGGTTCACGGAGAAGTGGACCTTAAAAAAGCACTGGAAGTATCATGCAACGTGTACTTCGGACAGCTTGCGCAGAAGGTGGGCGGAAGAACCATAAAGAAGTACGTAGGAAAGACGGGTCTTGACACTTCATACAATATCGATGGCATCAAAACGGCAGAGGGAAGCTTTGAATATCCTAAAA
>JAFTHD010000225.1 GCA_017457585.1 Bacillota bacterium
CCGCCCATGCCGCTCATGTCAGGGCCAGGACCTGCTGTTCCGGCCTGCTGCTGAGCCTGAGCCTGCTGGTACAGCTTCGCTGAGATCACGTGATACTTCTCTGTGAGCGCCTCAGTCTTAGCCTTGATATCCTCAATGTTGTTGGCGTTGAGTGCTGACTGGAGTTCATCCTTCGCTGAAGTGATGTCGTTCTTCTCATCCTCTGAAAGTGCGCCTTCCAGATCCTTCAGGTTCTTGTCAGTCTCATAGATGAGCGTCTCAGCCTGGTTTCTGATTTCAACTTCTTCTTTTCTCTTCTTATCCTCTTCAGCGTACTGTTCAGCTTCCTTAACCTTTGCCTGGATTTCTTCGTCTGACAGCTTCGTCGATGAAGTGATGGTGATGCTCTGCTCCTTGCCTGTTCCCAGATCCTTAGCGCTTACGTTTACGATACCGTTTGCGTCGATATCGAAGGTAACTTCGATCTGCGGTACGCCACGTGGGGCTGGTGGAATTCCTGTAAGCTGAAATCTTCCGAGGGTGATGTTTCCGGCTGCCATATCTCTCTCACCCTGCATTACGTGGATATCTACTGCAGCCTGGTTGTCTGCTGCCGTTGAGAAGATCTGACTCTTCTTTGTAGGAATTGTCGTATTTCTCTCGATGAGTCTTGTAGCTACGCCGCCCAGCGTCTCAATGGAAAGGGAAAGCGGAGTGACGTCCAGAAGGAGTACGTCGTTTACTTCACCTGTGAGTACGCCGGCCTGAATTGCTGCACCGATTGCTACGCATTCGTCAGGGTTGATTCCCTTGAACGGCTCCTTGCCTGTGATTCTCTTCACTGCCTCCTGTACCGCCGGAATTCTCGTTGATCCGCCAACCAGGATAACCTTTGAAATATCGCTGTTTGAAAGTCCTGCGTCAGCCATTGCCTTCCTCATCGGCTCAACTGTCTTGTTTACGAGATCCTCTGTAAGCTGATCGAACTTCGCTCTCGTAAGGTCGATGTTCATGTGCAGAGGGCCATTCTCATTTACAGTGATGAACGGAAGGTTGATGTTTGTAGTCTGCGCACTTGACAGTTCCTTCTTTGCCTTCTCTGCTGCCTCTCTCAGTCTCTGGAGAGCCATCTTGTCGTTTCTCAGGTCTACGCCGTTTTCCTTTGCAAAGGAGTCTGCCAGGAAGTTGAGCACAGCCTCGTCGAAGTCATCTCCGCCCAGCTTGTTGTTGCCGTTTGTAGCCAGTACTTCAAATACGCCGTCACCCAGCTCGAGGATGGATACATCGAATGTACCGCCGCCCAGGTCGTAGATGAGAATCTTGTGGGAAGACTCTTCCTTATCGAGGCCGTATGCCAGGGATGCTGCCGTAGGCTCGTTGATGATTCTCTTAACGTCCAGACCTGCGATCTTGCCGGCATCCTTTGTAGCCTGCTTCTGGCTGTCTGTAAAGTATGCAGGAACTGTGATTACAGCTTCCGTTACCTTCTCGCCCAGGTAGCTCTCAGCGTCAGCCTTCAGCTTACCCAAGATGATTGCGGAAATGTCCTGCGGTGTGTACTTCTTGCTGTCGATCTCAACAGTATAGTCAGTACCCATGTGTCTCTTTATGGATGCGATCGTTCTCTCCGGGTTTGTGATGGCCTGTCTCTTAGCCGTCTCACCAACCAGTCTTTCGCCGTTCTTTGCAAAACCAACTACCGATGGAGTGGTTCTGTTACCTTCCGCATTTGCGATTACTACAGGTTCGCCGCCTTCGAGCACTGCGACGCACGAGTTAGTAGTTCCTAAATCGATTCCTATTACTTTTCCCATTTTATTTCCTCCTTAATGGTTTCATATCAGCTTCTTATTTAACCTACTACTTTTACCATGGTAGGTCTTATTACTTTACCGTTTAATGTGTAGCCCTTCTGCAGAACGCCCGAGACCTTTCCGCTTTCGTACTCCTCCGATGCCTCGGTCATTACAGCGTTGTGCAGGTTCGGATCGAAATCCTCTCCCAGAGCTGCGATCTCAGCCAGCCCCGACTTTTCGAGAACGTCGGTAAGCTGCTTGAATATGAGCTGCATGCCCTCTTTGAAGCCTTCATCTCCGGCTTCCTGTTCGAGGGCCCTTTCGAAGTTGTCCAGCACCGCCAGAAGCTCCGTAACAATCTTCTCATTGGCGTACTGATAGAGGTCTGTCTTTTCCTTTGCGACCCTCTTCTTATAGTTCTGGAAGTCCGCCATGAGCCTCATGTACCTGGTGCTCTCATCTTCCTGCTCTGCCTTCTCAGATGCTTCCTCCGCCTTTGCCTCGCCTTCCGTCTCAGATGACTCTCTTTCCTGCTCGGCAGCGTCCTCCGCTTCCTTTCCGGCCTCTTCTGTTCCCTGGTCTGCGGCCTCACCTGCCGCATCCTTTATATCATCAGCCGCACTGTTTTCAGGCGTCTGTGCTTCTGTCTTGATTTCTTCTTCAATCGTTATCATCACCGTCTCCTTCCGTTAATTTGAACGCCTCACTGATGTTCTCCGAGAGGAACTCCATAACGGAGGTGACCTCTGCATACCTCATCCTCGTAGGCCCGATTACTCCTATCTTGCCCACCTGCTTGCCGTTCACGTGGTACGTGGCCGTGATAAGGCTGCAGTCCTGAAGCGTTTCGTCGTCGTTTTCGTTGCCGATCGTGATTATGACTCCGTTGTCCCTGTTTATCAGCTTCTGCGTGAAATCCTCTTTCCTGTTGAGCATCTCAAAGAACATCTTCGCCTTATCAATGTCGCTGTACTCCGGAAGTGAGAAAATGTTCGTGTACCCATCCATATACAGGTTTACGTTGAGCATGTCCTCAAGGGTCTTTACAAAGCTCGGCACGATGGTCTCTTCGTACATGGCCATGGCCTCTGCATCGGACTTGACCGTCTCGATGATGTCCAGCGTCAGCGCTTCGCTTATGGTCTTGCCCTTGTAGTTGTAGGTCATGTTCTTGGAAAGCAGGCTCAGGGTCTCAGCCGAAACCGGCTTGTTGATCTTGAGCGCCATGTTTGAGACCTTGCCGCTCTGGGACACGATCATGAGCACCACGGTTCTTTCGTCTACCGGCATCAGGTTGATGTACTTGAGCACGTCCTCATCCTGTCTCGGCGTCATAGCAAAGGCGGTCAGGTTCGTGATCTCAGAAAGTATGTGCGCCGCCCTCTCCACGATGTTCTCAAGCTCCGTAACGTTGTTGTAAAGGCTCTGAGCGATGGAATCCTTGATGGCAGGCGTCAGTTCCTGCTTGTCCATCATGCTGTCCACGTAGAGCCTGTAGGCCTTCTCCGAAGGCACCCTACCTGAAGAGGTATGAGGATGGCTCAGATAGCCCATGTCCTCAAGGTCCGACATCTCGTTTCTGATGGTTGCAGGGCTTATGCCCAGGTCGTAATTCTTTGACAGCGTCCTTGAACCTACCGGCTCTGCCGTCCTGATGTAGTCGTATATGATGGCCTGTAATATCTTCAGTTTTCTTTCACTTAAATCCATATCGGCCTCCTTGTTGTTAGCACTCAACAAGTCCGAGTGCTAACCGCAATTTAAATGTAACACCCGTCAATACCAAAGTCAACACATTTCACGAAATTTTCACATCATTTTAATGAATTTTTTCAGGTGGAAAAGATAAAGATATGCTTCCTTGACCGGTTTCCCTCCGGCCCCTTCCAGCGCTTCTTTGTAAAGCTGGATCTGGCCCTCGTATCGCTCTCTTATGACGTCTTCCGTCTGACTCTCTCCTACGTAGCTGTTCTTGTAATCGATGAGGACGAATCCATCCTCCTCTTCAAAATAGCAGTCTATGATGCCCTGCACTACGGTCTCTTCTCCGCCCATCTCCTTGGACATGATAAACTCCCGTTCCTTATACAGAACGGCTGCCTTTGCTGCTCTTATTCCAATGTCCGTTTCGAAGAATCCTGCGATGTCGCCGATGTTCACCGCCCGGTGCTCCGCTTCCGTAAGAAGCCCCTTCTCCTTCATCCCATCTGCCACGGACGCAACGTACTCTTCTCCCAAGGCCCATGCCTTTGAGAAATCGATTCGCTCCATCACCGCGTGCATGGCAGTACCGATCTCTGCTGCGCTGAGCGGTCTCTCTTCTCCTGCAAAGAGTGCTCTTCCCAGCTGCACCCTCTTATCATCGCTCTCGTGGCTGTTTAACTGCGATACCGAGTACTTGGATCTGATATCGCCTCTGCTAAACCTGTAAGCCGCGCTGAGCCTCCGATCGATCTCACGGAACTTCTCTTCGTCCCTTTCTTCCCTGCTCTTCACAATCAGCTCATCGATGGTAAGCCTGCTGCCCTGCTCCGCGCCGCCTTCCTCTGCAAACTCCGTCTCGAGCACGATATCAGCATCGGCACGGGAGAGGGGCCCGTACAGCATCTGAAGGGAGTTGGAATACCCGATGATATTCTCATCCAGCGAATCCTCTTTGCCTACGGTTCCCGTTATGATGAGACTGTCCTTGGCGCGGGTCAGGGCCACGTAGAGCACGCGGACTTCCTCTTCCACGGCTTCTCTTTTTTTCTTTGCCTGTATCGCCTTCTGCAGAAGGGTCTTCCTGTGCCATCCCTCAGCCCTGTTCACGTGAGGCAGTCCGATGGAATAGTCCTTGTGCATGGATATCAACTGGTCGCTCTTAGCGGAATTCAGCTTCTTTCCCACACCTGCCAGAATGACTACGGGGAATTCAAGGCCCTTGCTCTTGTGAATCGTCATGATCCTGACTGCATTTTCGCCGTCTCCGCCTGCGCTGGCTTCCGCCACCTTGATGTCGCTGTTCTTCATGGCCTCCACGTACTCCAAAAATCCGTGAAGACCGCTGTAGTTTACAGTCTCAAACTCCGCCGCCTTTTCAACCAGCAGCCTCAAGTTAGCAATTCGCCTGCTTCCCACCGGAAGTCCGCTGCAGTAATCGAAGTACCCAGTGCTTTCCAGAATGGTCCTCACCAGTTCCTCCAGGGATACGGACATGTTCAGCTGCTTCCAGTAGGCTATGGTTTCAAACATGGCGGATATCTTATCCCTCAGTTCTACTTCCGGCCCCGTCTCCGCATAATCCTTCACCGCCTGATAGAAGCTTCCTTCTCTGCAAAATGTCCTGACAGCCGCCA
>JAFTHD010000226.1 GCA_017457585.1 Bacillota bacterium
AACTTCATGATGATTACAGTGAATTTAATCATGCATATGATGATTCGGAAGTTAATAAACCTGATGAGCTTGAGTACATAGAAAAAGAGGCTGCAAGGAAGCGGGAGGCTGTTAAAGCGAGAGCCGAATACGAAGCTACCAAGGCGGAAGAATATGAGAAGACAAAACCTGTTAAAAAGTCAAAAAAGGGACTTGTTATAGCGATCGTAATCCTTCTTCTGCTGGCGCTGGCAGGTGGAGCGTATGCTCTCTTATTCGGCGGTGATAAAAGTCAGCCGCTCGATGTAGACCTGTCAAAGACCATGACCGAACCTGATGTAACAGGATACAACGGTGAAGGTACGATAGGCGAGATAACCGTTAAATCCGATGCAGTTGATGATATTATAAGAAATCTCGAGAGCGATGAGCAGAAGACCAAGGTCGCAGCGTTCTTTGAAACCGTCGAATACGATGTGGATAAATCATCGCAGCTGTCAACAGGTGATCAGGTTGTAATAAGCGCCTCGTATGATTCCGATGCTGCCGAAACAGCAGGAATCACTGTGACGAACAGCAAGTCCGAATATACGGTAGGGCAGCTTCGCGAAAAGAAGGTCGAAGAAGAGACTACTGAAGCCTCAGCCGTGAAAGCTCAGTGGTACAGACATATCAGCGAGGCGGAAGATGAGCTTGCCATTACCTGCCTTCTCATAGATGAGGAAGGAACTTCCGTTACTCTGCCAATAGAGTTTATGTATTGCTATGCAGGAGGGCCTATGTCTGAGATGGTTGATACAAGTCAGGAACCGAATCTGACGTATGGTGGCACAGGATACTATATGGAAGACGGATCAGAGGCTCCTTCCGGAACGATTACGGAGGTGGATGACAGTCATATCAAGTACTCTGTCAGACAGTACGGTGATAAATTTACAATATCGGTTAATTATTCAGTAAACAGCGACGGCTCCATAAACGTAACGTCGGCGAGCGGCGGAGAAATTGCACCGCCTACGGGAACCTATGAGGCTATAAGCAGCGGACAGGCGGCAAGTCTCGGGGGATCAAACTGACAGGACTGAACTGACCCCGGGCGGACAGTCAGGTTGTATATATGATATTTAGATACTAAGCGGCAGATTGGGGACACCACCTTCTGTCGCTATATAAAACGTTTGTGTATTAAACATTAAAGGAGGAAGACGATGAATTACACCACACAGATGAATGCGGCACGCATAGGCGTCATAACCGAACAGATGGAAATTGTAGCGGCTAAGGAGAAGATGCCCGTAGAGGAACTCAGACAACTGGTGGCAGAAGGAAAGGTAGCCATTCCTGCCAACAAACATCACAAGTCTCTAAATCCGGAAGGCATCGGCTCTATGCTGAGAACCAAGATCAATGTGAATCTTGGCGTGTCCAGAGACTGTAAAGATTATGACGTGGAAATGCAAAAGGTTATGAGCGCAGTTACCCTCGGTGCAGAGGCGATAATGGATCTTTCGAGCCACGGAGACACTCAGCCGTTCAGGAGGAAGCTGACGGACGAGTGCCCTGCCATGATAGGCACTGTGCCTGTTTATGACAGCGTAATCCACTACCAGAGGGATCTCTCTGAGCTCACAGCCAGGGACTTCATAGATGTGGTAAAACTTCATGCAGAGGATGGCGTAGACTTCGTGACGCTCCACTGCGGAATAACGAGAAAAACCATAGAACAGATAAAAAAGCACAAGAGAAAGATGAACATTGTAAGCCGTGGAGGTTCACTCGTGTTTGCCTGGATGTCCATGACAGGGGAAGAGAATCCGTTCTACGAATATTATGATGAGATTCTCGACATCTGCGAGGAACATGATGTAACGATTTCACTCGGAGATGCATGCAGACCGGGCTGCCTTGCAGACGCAACGGATGTTTGCCAGATAGAGGAGCTGGTTCGCTTGGGCGAGCTAACCAAGAGAGCATGGGAACACAATGTTCAGGTTATGGTCGAGGGACCGGGACACGTGCCTCTCAACCAGGTGGCTGCGAACATGCAGGTGCAGCAGACGATATGCATGGGAGCTCCTTTCTACGTTCTGGGTCCGATTGTAACCGACATAGCGCCCGGGTATGATCATATAACATCAGCCATAGGAGGAGCCGTTGCGGCAATGAGCGGAGCCGCATTCCTGTGTTACGTCACTCCGGCGGAGCATCTGGCACTGCCTAATGTTAATGATGTTAAGCAGGGAATCATCGCATCCAAAATTGCAGCTCACGCAGCTGATATAGCGAAGGGAGTAAAGGGTGCGCGAGACATCGATGACAGGATGGCGGATGCAAGGCGTGTTCTCGATTGGGATGCACAGTTTGAGTGTGCACTTGATCCCGAAACGGCAAAGGCGATAAGAGATGACAGGCTTCCGGAAGATGATCATGCGGATACCTGCAGCATGTGCGGCAAGTTCTGTGCAGTGAGAAGCATGAACAAAGCTTTGGAAGGCGAACACATAGACATTCTTTAGAAGGTGGCCAAATTGAAAACACTCATTGAACTTCATGATGAGAGGGCAATAGAAAATGTTATTGGGCCGGAGACATTCCGGCCTGAGACCGTAGTATATCTGTGCACCCACGAGCTTTCGTCGGATAAAGTGAGGCAGGAAAAACTCCGGGAGTTTTTTGCAGGCAGAGGGCTGAAAGCTAAGATCAAGTTCATAGATTGCAGCATGTACAAATCCGATAAAATCTATTCACAGCTTCATGAAATCGCAGCAACCCATGAGGACTGTGCCGTAGATGTGACGGGTGGAACCGATGCGGAACTCTTTGCGGCAGGTATGTTCTGTCGTGAGACGGGGACACCGGCATTTACATATTCGAGAAAGAAAAACAGATTTTACAATATTGCAGGAGCTGATTTTGCGGAGGAGATGCGATGCAGTCTCAAATATCACGTGGCTGACTTTTTCCTTATGGCAGGCGGCAAAATGCGTGAAGGAAGAGTTGACAACAGGATTCTCGCAGACTATATGAGATTCTTTGATCCATTCTTTGAACTGTTTCTCAGGCACAGGAGGAGATGGCCGCAGAAGATCACTTTCATGCAGAGAATTTCACGTGCAGACAGCGATGGAAGGCACAGCCTTAAAGTGGAAGGCGCCTACTATCAGAAAGGTGAGCACGGAGGCAAAATAAAGGCGGACGAAAATTTTCTGTCGGACTTTGAGAAGCTTGGATTTATAAAGGAACTTACGATAAGGCATGAAGAGAGTGTAAGTTTCACGTTCAGGGATGAATGGACGAGAAGCTGGCTTCGCGATGTTGGAAGCGTGCTGGAACTGTACATGTATAAAATTTGCATCGAGTCATCTATATTCGATGATGTTGTAAGCTCGGCGGTAGTAGACTGGGACGGCAGTGTTGGACATGACAGCGTGAGCAACGAGATAGACGTTGTGGCCTCAAGGGGGATAACACCTGTATTTATCAGCTGCAAGGCTTGTGAAGTCGGAACATATGCCCTGAATGAACTTGCCATTCTTCGCGACAGGTTCGGGGGAAAGGGCGCAAAGGCAGTTATCGTTACGACTGAAAATTGCAATGCGGCGACGAGACATAGAGCTGCTCAGCTGGGAATAGCGGTGATCGATATCGAGGAGCTTGAAAGCGGTGAAGCTGCTGCAAGAATAAAAACAATAATGAAAGTTAATGAGAGGAACAGTTATGAAGAGACTTAAACTACTTCTTGCGATAATGATGATCGGAATGATCACAATGTTTATGGCATCATGCGGAACAAAGGATGCAGATAGTTCCGATGGAACTGATGCTGCAGCGCAGACGGAGGCGCAGACTGAGCAGGATGAATCAGTGCAGGAGGAGTCAGATCCTTTTGAAGGGAGCAGTGAAGCGGACAATGGCAGCAATGCCGAGGTTGATAAGTTCATAGGCAACTGGGAGGATCAGACAGGTAGCAGTGCACAGCTGTCAATTTATCAGGCAAGAAATTCATATTATGCAGACATCGTGTGGAATGACGGTCAGGATCTTGATGACTCATGGACTATGGAGTGCACATACAATGAGAGTACGGGTGAGCTTGACTACAGCAATTGTATAAGAACCACCAATGTCTCCGATGATCAGGGAAATGTAGACGGTGAAGAAGTATATACAGATGGAACGGGGAGTTTCTCATATGAGAACGGAACTGTACTCTGGTATGATGACAAGGAGCAGGCAGGAGAAGGCTGCGAGTTCGTGCTTAATTAAGAATGAAACATAGACATAATATAAATATGCTTGAGGGGAGTATTGCAGATAAAGTTTTGCTCTTCGCCATCCCTCTGGCAGTGACGGGAATCCTTCAGCAGCTTTTTAACGCGGCAGATGTGGCGGTTGTAGGGCAGTTCGCAGGCAAGGACGCTATGGCCGCTGTCGGAAGCAACAGCCCTATTATAGGACTTCTCGTCAATCTTTTTATAGGTATAGGGATGGGTGCCAACGTTGTGGCATCAAATTACACGGGACAAAAGAACAGAAGGGGAATATCGCACTGCGTTCATACGGCAGTGCTTTTCGCCCTATTGGCAGGCGTATTCGTAACCCTTGTTGGAGAGATTTGCGCAGGCCCGATTCTAAGATTAATGGGAGTTCCCGAAAACATATTCGATATGGCTCTTGCCTATTTAAGGATATATCTTCTGGGAATGCCTGTGATTTTTCTGTACAACTTTGAATCTGCACTTTTCAGAAGCCAGGGAGATACGAGAACACCGCTCATTTGCCTTATCATTTCGGGAAGCATCAATGTAGCGCTGAATATTTTCTTCGTTGTGATCGTTGGCATGGCAGCCGGTGGTGTGGCACTTGCAACCGTAATAGCAAACCTTGTAAGTTCCGGGCTTCTGTTCATAATGCTGACGAAAAGGCAGGATCATATAAGGCTTTATCCCAACATGCTTAAGATCCATGGCCGTGAACTGAAGCTTATGATGAGAATCGGAGTTCCGGCAGGCGTTCAGGGGATGGTGTTTTCCCTTTCCAATATCCTGATTCAGTCCTCCATAAACAGTCTTGGCTCTGACGTGATCGCTGCATCATCGGCAGCATTTAATATCGAGATATTCTGCTTTTTCATTTTAAGTGCTTTCGGTCAGACAGCAACTACGTTCATAGGACAAAACTATGGTGCAGGCAATTTGCCGAGATGCCGTAAAATATTCAAGGTGACGCTTGGAATCGATATGATTGCAACGAGTCTCATGGCAATTCTTATACTCGTATTCGCTTCGAATCTCCTTGGAATCTTTAACGGAGATCCTGACATTATCGCCATTGGGGTGGTGAGAATAAGGATGATCGTAACATTTGAAGTCATTAACGTTATCATGGAGTGCGCGTCCGGAGCAATGAGAGGATACGGATTCTCGCTCGTACCGGCACTAATAACGCTAATCGGTGTTTGCGGAACGAGGATATTCTGGGTGTTCTGTGTATTTTCAAAATACAGCACCTTTGCCGCACTTATGATGGTATATCCCGCAAGTTGGGTGGTTACATGCATTAGCCTTTTGGCATGCTATATGATTTTTATAAGAAAGCTTGCCCTGCGCGAGGGCAGCCTGGTATGAGTAGATTTCCTGCGATTTTGAAGATAAAGAGGATCTGATTGATGAACTGAGGCAAGCCCTTGGAGTGCGCTGATTTTCATTGAGGTTTTATAAAGTATTCAAACGATTGTCATGATTATTTTTTCTGTTTTACTATCGATAATATGTGGCGTGTGCATGGCGTTTCAGAGTCCTACCAATGCGACGCTTTCAGGGTACATCGGGAATTTTGCCGCCTCTACAGTGTCTTTTGGCGGAGGTGTGCTGCTGCTCATCATAGCAGCGCTTACCGTGGGCGATGGCAACCTTCTGATGGCGACTCATGCCGAGCCGTGGCAGCTCATCGGCGGCCTTTATGGGGCATACGGTGTTCTGATCATTACCTTTGCGGCACCGGTACTGGGCATTGCGCTTACCCTTACCATCACTATGCTGGGTCAGATTGTCATGGGGACAATGGTAGATACCTTCGGATGGTTTGCGGTCGAACCGTCACCCCTGAGTCTGCTAAGGATAGTAGGGGCAGCGTTCGTTGCAGCAGGCATCGTCCTCGTATACGTGGGAAAGAAGAAGCAGGCAGACAGCGGCAGCAGAACGTCAAACTGGCTTATCTTAAGCGTGCTGACGTTCATTGCAGGCATTGCCGGAGCAGCACAGGCACCTACGAATACTTCTCTGTCCTTGTATACGGGCAAGGTGGAGGCAAGCCTCATATCTTTTTTAGGCGGGTTCATAATATTGTTCTTCGTTACCCTCATAAAGGGTCGTGGTCGTTTCCCGAGAATTCCGAGAGCAGACATCAAGCCGTGGATGGTCATAGGAGGAGCGTACGGCGCATTCGTAGTATTCGCGATGACAGTTGCGACGCCGTACATAGGCGTGGCTCTGGTTATGGCATCTTCCATGCTGGGACAGCTTACAAGTGCCATCGTAATCGACAGCAAGGGACTCTTAAGGGCCAACAAGATAGGAATGAACAGGGAAAGGTACCTGGGCGTTATAGCCATTGGCGCAGGTGTAATCCTTGTAACGATGGCGAGACTTGGTATAATGTGATAGAGACCGAGATTGAACAGGTACAGTGATTGAATATCAATGTATATGGAAAGGAGTGCCGGGCGGATTATCCGGCAGGGAGCCTATGGAAAGCAAACAATACACAACGGAAGCGGGCGTGGTTCTTAATTATTACAAGGAGGGGGATACAGGCCCCAAGCTTGTTATGATACACGGGCAGGGTACTTCATCGGCTTCCTTTGAAGACGTTACCCACGTTCTTTCCAGAGATATGCAGGTTTATCTCATCGACTGCCCGGGGCACGGAGGGAGCACGAAAGACCCGGCCATTTATACCCTTTCTGGGTGCGGAGATGCGATTCTGGAACTGATAACAAACGTCATAGGAGGACCCATTGCACTTCTCGGTCATTCATCGGGAGGCCTGATTGCAGCCTACATAGCGTCAAAATCGGTTCTTTGCGCAAGACTCATTCTTGAAGACCCGCCGTTCTTCTCATGCATAGGCGAAAGAAGGAAGAGCTTCTACAACTACGTTGATCTTTCAATGGTCTGTCACGATTATCTGAACGGTGGCAGGGAGGAAGAGGAGGATTTCGTTCTATACTACTTCGATCATCAGTATGCGTGGAATCTTTTCCCCGACAAGACGAGGGAGAAGACGAAAGCAAAGCTTATGAAGAGCGCACGCAAGTACAGAGCAAAGCATCCCTACGAGGATCTTCAGGTCATGTTTTGGCCAAGCGAAGGCTTTATAGGAATGAACAGCTACGATCCAAGATTCGGAGAAGCGTTTTATTCCGACTCCTTTAACGAAGGTGCAGATTACGAAGAGATTCTAAAAGGAATCAAGTGCAGAACCCTCTTCATGAAGG
>JAFTHD010000227.1 GCA_017457585.1 Bacillota bacterium
CTGGTTGTCGGCTATATCGGCCAGACAGCGACTAAGACTTCGGAGGTTATCGACAGTGCGCTGGGCGGCGTGCTCTTCATCGATGAGGCATATACGCTCACAGCTCACAAGGACGGTAAGGACTTTGGTCAGGAGGCAGTCGACACTCTCCTTAAGAGGATGGAGGATGACAGAGACGACCTGATCGTTATCGTTGCAGGTTACACTGAGCTTATGCAGGAGTTCATCGAATCCAATCCGGGACTTGAGTCGCGCTTCAACAAATACATCTTCTTCCAGGATTATACAGGGGAGGAGCTTTACGAGATATTCCTTTCAATGTGCAAGCGCCAGGAGTACGAGCCGGATGATAAGGCTAAGAAATACGTCAAGGAGTACCTTGTTGACAAGGCTCTTAACCATGACGAGAACTTCGCAAATGCGAGAGAGGTTCGTAATTATATGGAACGCTGCATCTCCCGCCAGGCAACACGTATCGTAACACTGAATAAAGTTAATGCAGATACCCTCAGAACCTTCACAATCGAAGACGTGACGGAAGAGAGCGAAGAGTAGATATTAATTCTCTGACAGAGAAACATAATGCTGCGGCGCAAAATTACAGTAATATTTTAGAATATAAGATGATCTGAAATAGATTGTTAGGTGATTTGAATGAAATTCAGACCATGTATTGATATACATAACGGAAAAGTTAAACAGATAGTGGGAAGCTCGCTTTCCGACGGCGTGATCGGCGATGATTCGTTCGGCACTGGCCGCGGCGGTGATGGAAAAGAAAGCAGCCTGACAGCAAAGAGTTCAGCCAGAGAGAACTTCGTCTCAGATAATGATGGTGCATTTTTTGGAAATATGTATCGTGAGATGAACCTTCCGGGAGGACATATCATACTTCTGAATCCTGCAGGAACCGAGGAGTATGAGGCGGACATAGAACAGGCGAGACTTGCCATGGAAGCATTTCCGGGCGGGCTTATGATAGGCGGCGGCATCACTGCTGAAAATGCAGAGCGCTTTCTGGATATGGGGGCGACTCACGTGATCGTGACCTCTTATGTATTTAAGAATGGCAGGATCAATATGGAGCGTCTTGAGAAGCTGCGCAGTGCTGTGGGCAGGGACAGACTTGTGCTGGATCTGTCATGCAGGAGAAGAAAAACGGCGATCGATGTAGAAGGAAATACCGGCATCCGTGTCTTTGCCGGGCAGAATGCTGCAGAGAAATGTGATTATTATATCGTAACCGACCGCTGGCAGAAGTTCACGGATGTACCACTTAACTTAGAGACACTTGATAAGTTCAGTGAGTATTCATCAGAGTTTCTTATCCATGCAGTTGATGTGGAAGGAAAGGCGAGAGGAATAGAGACGCAGGTTGCATCACTTCTGGGAGGCTGGGGAAAGCTTCCTGTAACCTACGCAGGAGGAGTCAGCTCCTTCGAAGACCTTGAAGCCCTGAGAGAGCTTGGCCAGAACAGGCTGGATGTTACCATTGGAAGTGCGCTTTCAATATTTGGCGGAAGCATGGATTTCGAAGAAGTAGTCAGATATCTTGCTGAAGCATAATAGAAGCATGATAAATGAAGAGGTTATGGATCGCCTCGAAACCGATTATCAATCGGTCAAAAGATCCACAATAAAAAAACGTATCAGATACGTATATCTGATATGGCTTTGTATAATTCCCGTCCCACGGGCGTCAAGAAGGCCGCAGGATGGTTGATATTATAACACACACTTAAAAGTATAGCTGCGTTAAAACTTCCATTCGGAGGCGTATTTACGATGGCTGTACGAAGGGAAAAATGGGAGGTAAGGATGGCTAGATTCAGGAAATTTGCTGCAGTAACACTTGCAGCGGCGATGACTCTTTCTATGGCAGCCTGCGGAAACAAGGATGACGAGAAGAAGAGCACGGAAAACACAACAGCCGTAACCGAAAGTACCGCAGACAGTACAGAGCCTACAACGGCAGACAACACAGGAGACACAACCACGACTGAGGCACCGGGCGAGGATGTTGTGCTCGAGGATGATTCACCTTATTACGAGACTGTCGAGATCGTCAAGCTTGAGGACGGCATGAAGGTAGTTGATGTCGACTTTGACGACAACAAGGAAGATGGTTTCACAACCTATACAAATGGTGGATCTTTCAGTATCGGTGTTAAGGAGAAACAGCTTATTGCACGTATCTCAAGA
>JAFTHD010000228.1 GCA_017457585.1 Bacillota bacterium
AGTTTTGGTAATGGTTCCCTTGTATGCCCCCGTTCCGGTAATGGTCGCCGTAGCTGTCCCTACCTTCGTGTTATTCTTGTATGAAACGGTGTAGCTTGTTCCTTTCTTAAGTCCTACCACCGATACAGCCGGCTTTCTTGCACTGCCGTTATATACGTAAGATGTCTTTGAAATCGTAGATTTCGCTTTGAACAGACTTATGTTTTTGCCGACGCTCGATGCACCGTATTTAACGCACTTTACCGAGGCCAGTGCATCAATTGCGCCTGCACTGCCTGTCTTAGTGCCTCTGTCATTGATTGCTGTTCCGACAGGATTGACGGTTCCTATAACGGCTGCGGTTGCTTCTTTAACCGTAAGCTGCGGTTTAACGCTCCAAAGCAGCGCCATGATTCCGGACACCTGTGGTGCTGCAAAAGAAGTTCCGTCTCCCCATCCGTAGCTTCCTTCATCTTCATCCTCTGATCCCGGGAAAGTGGACAATATATCTTCACCTGGCGCGCTGATATCCTTGTATTCGTTGTAATCCGACCACACAGCATTATTTCCGAATGAGTCGAGGGCAGTCACACACAGACATTCGTCAAAATCTCCCGGGTACACCTTTGCAGTCTTTGGGTGTCCCTTTCCGTCACCGTTCCCTCCGGCGCAGACGGTAATAACGTTATATTTGCTGCGAAGCTCAGATATGCTTGACTTAAGGATCAAATCGTTGGATGAATAGCCGTAGCTTCCCATGCTCATGTTTATGACGTGAAGGTTATCCACCTTGCCTTCCTTGATGAGATACTTGATATACTCATACGCTCTGACAACGTAGGACGTTTTAATATTGCTTTCGGTATCAGTCACCTTGACAGGTATGATATTCGCATTGTAGGAAACCCCTGCAATCCCGTAATCATTGTTTGCTGTTGCAGCAATGATTCCCGCAACATGTGTACCGTGCCCCACATAATCCTCAACATCCCTGGAAATATCTCCTGTTTCGGTCGCATCAAGAGCATTGTCCATATCGATGTTATCTTTTAAATCGACGTGATTGGTCATTACACCTGTGTCGATCACAGCTACCGAGACAGCTCCGTTCGTTTTTGCTTCGTCCCAGGCCTTGATGACGTTCGTGCCATTGTCACTGTTAAAGGAATTCTTCCACGCTCCTAAATAGTACTGTTCTCCCTGATATGCGTCATTGATGGTTACGCCCATATCCGATTTCACATCGTCCAGAAGCGTGTACTCGTAGTTTTTCTGAACATACGCTATGTCGGGATTTTCACTCAGAATCCCAATGGCCTCATCTATGTCTGCGCCTTCTTCCAGCTTAACGGTAAGTGCGGCGCCATCATCGCCCGATGCAGCAGAAATAAACTCGCTCTTCTCTACTTCAACGCCCGTTTCTTCTGCAATCTGTTCAGAACAATCCGCTGCTGCCGCTTCCGCTTCCTCAGAGGATTCACCCTCAGCTGTCATCAAATCTTCAGTCGTAACAGAGTCTGTACACTCTGCATCTTTTTCATAAACGATAATAAGCTCCTGATCTGATGAAGCCTGCTCTTCGGCATCAGCTTCCTGTCCGTATGATACGGCGGGCATTACTGTGAATGCCATCGTTAATATCGTTATCAACGCTGTTATTTTCATTCTTTTCATAATCTTCCCTCTTGAATGTATTATATACGAAATTCCACTTTCAT
>JAFTHD010000229.1 GCA_017457585.1 Bacillota bacterium
CCTTGAGAGTTCAAAGATTGCAGTGGAGAACGCCGCAAGGTTTCCGTGGTGCTACGCAGCCGTAGGCGTTCATCCTCACGACACGGACGGAATGGACGACATGACCCTTTACATGATCAAGAGTCTGGCGGCGAAGCCCAAGGTGCAGGCCATCGGCGAGATCGGCCTGGACTTCCACTATGACAATTCCTCCAGGGAAAATCAGCGAAAATGGTTCAGACGTCAGATCAGGCTGGCAAACGAACTGAAGATGCCCATTGCCATCCACTCACGGGAAGCGGATCAGGAGACCATGGACATACTGAAGGAAGAAGGCGCTTTCTCCGATGAGAGAAAGACCTGGTTCCCGAAGCGACCGGATCCGTCAGGATTTTGCAAGGGAACGGACGGGCAGACAGAAGACGCAAGAGTCCTCATCCACTGCTTCTCCGGCAGCGCGCAGCTGGCGGAACAGTACGTCAGGCTGGGGGCGACCATCAGTATCGCAGGGCCTGTGACGTACAAGAACAACAGGAAGACGGTGGCGACGGTGGCGGCCATACCGCTGGACTTTTTGCTGGTTGAGACGGACTCGCCGTTTCTTGCGCCAGAACCTTTGCGTGGGAGACGAAACGTTCCTATGAATGTTCTATACACGGCGGAAAAGGTGGCGGCCATCAAGGGTATGACCCTCGAAGAGGTGGCAGCCGTTACAAAGACTAACGCTCTCAGGTTTTATGGCATCTGAAAAAGTAATGGCATAGTGAGCCTTGAGGGAGTATAATATTCATACGTATGAATTTCTATGACTAAACAAAGGAGAAGGAAAATGAAAAAGAAATTACTTGCAATAGCGCTGGTGCTCGTATTTGCCTTCGCAATGACAGCATGCGGAAGCAGCTCCGATTCAGGGGATAACAGCGCTGGTGGAACACTCGTTATGGCGACCAACGCAACATTCCCACCATACGAGTTCGTTGATGGTGACGATTACTCGGGAATCGACGTTGAGATGGCACAGGCAATCGCAGAGAAGCTGGGTCTTGAACTGGAGATTCAGGACATCGACTTCAACTCGATCATCACTGCTGTTGAGTCAGGCAAGGCTGATGTTGGTATCGCCGGCATGACGAAGACTGAAGAGCGTGAGAAGAACGTCAATTTCTCAGAACCATACGCAAAGGCTGTTCAGGTTATCGTAGTTAATGAAGGCTCAAAAATCACCGGTCCTGATGACCTGGCTGACGCTATGATCGGCGTTCAGGATTCAACGACAGGTCACATCTACTGCGAAGAGGATTACGGTGAAGACCACGTGACGGCATATCCAAGCGGTCCTAATGCAATCGAAGCATTAAAGAGCGGCAAGGTTGATGCAGTCGTTATCGATAACGAGCCTGCAAAGGCATACGTTGCAGCTAACGAAGGTCTGAAGATTCTCGACACTGAGTATGTTGAAGAAGAGTACGCCATCGCTATCGCCAAGGATAACGAAGAGCTTCTTGAGCAGGTTAACGGTGCGCTTGCAGAACTGAATGAAGATGGAACTCTGCAGGGAATCATCGACAAGTACATCAAGGCTGAATAGTTTGGGAAAAGAGATTATAAGGAAGTAGGAACAGGTTATGCAGGAGATGATCGAAAAATTTCGGTTTTCCTTTGAGCAGTCGTTCATCATTGATGACAGATGGATGCTTTATGTCAAGGGATTTACCGTTACGATTCGTGTGGCTTTCTTCGCACTCATACTGGGCATCGTAATCGGCATCCTTATCGCAGTGATAAGGACCGCTCACGATTCTCAGAGGAAGTCGGCTCACGGAGTTGGACACGTATTATTAGGGATCGGCGACAAGTTCTGCCGGCTCTACCTTACCGTAATCAGAGGCACCCCTATGATGGTGCAGCTGCTGATTATGTATTTTGTAATATTCGCATCCAGCCGCAATCCGATACTTACGGCAACGTTGGCCTTTGGAATCAACTCGGGCGCATACGTTGCGGAGATCGTAAGGAGCGGAATCCAGTCCGTGGATCAGGGACAGATGGAGGCCGGAAGGTCTCTCGGCCTCAACTACAGGCAGACGATGACGAAGATCATAATACCGCAGGCGATAAGAAATATTCTGCCGGCTCTCGGCAACGAGATGATTACCCTTCTCAAGGACACATCCCTCGTAACCGTAATCGGTCTGAAGGACATTACAAAGGCTGCCCTCAACATTCAGGGTCTGACCTATCAGGCGTTCATGCCACTGGTCAGCGTTGCATGCGTATACCTGCTTTGCGTACTCCTGCTTAGCAAGCTGCTTGAAAGACTGGAAAGGAGGATGAGAGCAAGTGATAGACGTTAAGAATCTTGAAAAGTCATTTGGCGATCATAAAGTCCTGACCGGTATCACGGAGCACATATATCCGGGCGAAAAGGTTGTCGTGATCGGGCCGTCAGGTTCCGGTAAATCCACCTTCTTACGGTGTCTGAACCTGCTGGAGGAACCGACCGCCGGGACGATTTCCATAGACGGTATAGAGATGACCGATCCGAAGACCGACATCGACAAGATGAGGCAGAGAATGGGAATGGTTTTCCAGCAGTTCAATCTGTTCGATAACCTGACCGTCAAGAACAACATCAAGCTGGCGCCCGTTACGCTCAAAATCATGAGCGATGCCGACGCGGAAAAGCGTGCCATGGAGCTTTTGGAGAGAGTTGGTCTGCCGGACAAAGCGGACGCCTATCCGAAGCAGCTCTCAGGCGGTCAGAAGCAGAGAATTGCCATCGCCAGAGCTCTGGCGATGAATCCTGAGGTCATGCTTTTCGACGAGCCGACTTCGGCTCTCGACCCCGAAATGGTAGGCGAGGTTCTGGAACTGATGAAGGAACTTGCAGACGAAGGAATGACCATGGTAGTCGTAACTCACGAGATGGGATTTGCACGCGAGGTGGGAACGAGAGTCCTCTTCATGGATCAGGGCATAATAGCTGAGCAGAACAACCCGAAGGACTTCTTCGAGAATCCTCAGCATCCGCGCCTGAAGGAGTTCCTCTCCAAGGTGCTGTAAAGTTTGTTATAAGTCGGTACGACTGTTTAATGAGATCGAATTTAATACAGAACAACTGAAAAAAGCATGAATAGGTATTAAAGTCTAACAGGTTTTAATACCTATTCTTTTTTATAGGCAGGGCAATGCGAATCAATAATACAGAAATTAACGAGAGCGTGTGAAGAAATCTCTGTAAATCAGGATTTTCTATGATAATCTGTGAATAGAGCGGTCGATCCGTAGTGATCGACCGCTGTTTACTAAATAGCAGAAATAACCTCGCATGTCAATACAACCGGGCAAAATGCCAGGCCGAA